>JADGPF010000058.1 GCA_017882585.1 Thermoleophilia bacterium | reverse complement strand
GCGCTGCAAGATCGCCTTGACCCACGGCCGCTGGCGTTCCGGCAGATGATCCAGGATGTTGCGAAGCTTGTGCGTCTTATGCCGACGTCGGCATAAGACGCACTATGCCGACCTCCGGATTATGCCGACCCCGGTGGGCAACCCGCTTCCAGAGGCGGTGATCGCGCTGGCGAGGTCGGCATAATTTCAATCACGGGCTGACAGGGGAAACTCCTTTCGACCACGTACCGAAAGGAGATTCCTTCCATGACAGATCCGTTCCTGATTCACGTATCCGGTCCGCTCGAATCGTTTGCACGGGGCTTTGCCCGCTCCCTCATTCAACAGGGCTACACACCCACCTCGGCGACCTTCCACCTGCGACTGATGGCGCACTTGAGTCACTGGCTGGCCGATGAGCGTCTCGATGTACAGGAGTTCTGCGCCACGGATGTGGACCGGTTCCTGCGGGCGCGTCGCGACGCCGGCTATACCCAGTACTTGAGCCCGAAAGCCATGCGGCCGATGCTCGCCTCGCTGCGCGATCAGGGCGTGTCGCTCGCCCCGTCGCCGGCGGTGGAGCACGGCCCCGTGGACGTGCTGATCGAGCACTACCGACAGTACCTCCTGAGTGAGCGGGGACTCAGCCGCGCGACGTCGCGTGGCTATATCGACGCGATTCGCCCCTTTGTGCGGACCCGAGTCTCACCCGACGGCCTCGCCCTGGACTGGGCCTCAGTGGACGCGGCCGCCATCACCGCCTTCGTGGTCAGCCACACACCGAATCAGTCGCGCGGCGCCGCGAAGTTGACCGTGACCGCCTTGCGGGCGCTGCTCCGTTTTCTGCACGTCGAGGGCCGGATCACGCGGCCGCTGACCGCGGCGGTGCCCTCGGTGGCGGGATGGCGACTGGCCGGACTCCCGAAAGGCCTGGCCCTCGCTCAGGTCAAGGCCCTCTTCGCGTCCTGCGATCGCCGCACCCGCCTGGGACGCAGAGCCTTCGCTGTCCTGACCACGCTCGTCCGACTCGGCGTACGCGCCGGTGAGCTCGCCGCGCTTCGGCTCGACGACATCGATTGGCGGGCTGGCACCATCGTGATTCGCGGGAAGGGTCATCACCTGGAGCAGCTGCCGTTGCCGACGGATGTCGGTGATGCCATCGTCGCCTACTTGCGCCATGGCCGTCCGGCGACGGCCACAGACCGGACCGTGTTCGTGCGCGGCCGAGCGCCCCATCACGCCCTGAGCCCTAGCGGCGTGACGTCGATCGTGTGCGCGGCAGCTCAGCGCGCGGGTCTCGGGCCGATCTATGCCCACCGGTTGCGTCACACCGCGGCAACGCAACTGCTCCGTGCTGGCGCGCCGTTGCCGGAGATTGGTCAGCTCTTGCGTCATCGCCGTGCGCTGACCACGGCGATCTACGCCAAGGTCGATCGTGCCGCCCTCCGCACGATCGCCCGTCCGTGGCCAGGCGGTGTCGCGTGAGCCCGCTCCGTCGCGCCCTCATCGACTACCTGGCGGTCCGCCGGGCGCTCGGCTACAAGCTGGCGCGGGCCGAGAAGCTGCTCGGCCAGTTTCTGACCTACGTCGAGGATCGCGAGGAGGCGCATCTGCGTCTGGCGACAATGGTGGCCTGGGCGACCCAGCCCGTCGGCGCGCATCGGGGCTGGTGGGCGCATCGGCTTTCCACCGTCCGGGGCTTCGCGTCTCATCTGCACGCGATCGATCCCGCGACGGACGTGCCACCAACGGACTTGCTTCCCTGGCAACGATGTCGGGCGACGCCGTACCTCTACTCCGATGACGAGGTGGCCGCCGTGATGGCCGCCGCGGTGATGTTACGCACCCCGCATCGGGTGGCGACCTACCGGACGCTGATCGGTTTGCTGGCGGTCACCGGCATGCGGGTCGGAGAAGCCCTCGCGCTGGATCGCGACGCGATTGACGCCGGTGAGGACGTGCTCACGGTCCGGCACGCCAAGTTCGGGAAGTCGCGCGAGGTGCCGGTGCATCCCAGTACGGTGGACGCGTTGCGTCACTATCTCCGGTGCCGCGACCGGCCGCCTGCGGCAACGCGCACGCCAGCGGTGTTCGTGTCCACCGCGGGCACCCGGTTGCTGTACTGCAATGTGCAATGGACCTTCCACCGGTTGGTGCGTCGGGCCGGTCTCAGGCCCCGGTCGGCCGCGTGCCGTCCAAGACTCCACGATCTGCGGCACCGCTTCGCCGTGGACACCATCCTGGACAGCTATCGGCACGGCGGGGACACGAGCGCCCGGCTCTCCCTCCTGTCGACGTATCTGGGCCATGTCGACCCCAGCCACACCTATTGGTATCTGTCGGCCGCGCCCGAGCTGTTGGGACTGGCAGGGGATCGCCTCCAGCGTCACCTGGGAGGTGCCTCATGAGCGCGCTCGCCCCGACGCTGCAGGTATTCTTCACCGACCGTCTCGTGCGTCAACGGCAGGCCAGCCCTCACACGGTGGCGGCGTATCGCGACACCCTGCGGTTGCTGGTGCGCTTCGCGGCAAAGCGTGGGGGCGTCGAACCCGTGAAACTCGACATCGGCGATCTCGACGCCCCGCTGATCAGTCTCTTCCTCGACCATTGTGAGCTCGACCGCGGCAACAGCGTTCGCACGCGCAATGCCCGGCTCGCGGCGATCCGGTCCCTGTTTCGCCATGCCGCGCTTCGTCATCCGGAGCATGCCGCGGTGATCCAGCGCGTCCTCGCGATTCCCCCGAAACGTTTCGAGCGACGTCTCGTCACGTTTCTAAACGAGACGGAAGTCGTGGCGCTGCTCGCGGCAGCGGACCGGACCACCTGGACGGGGCGACGTGATCACACCCTGTTCGCGCTCGCCGTCCAGACGGGGCTCCGCGCCTCGGAGCTGATCGGGCTGCGGCGCGCTGACGTGCACGTCGGCGTCGGGGCGCATGTCAGCTGCCTGGGCAAAGGGCGCAAGCAACGGATCACACCGCTCACCGCACCCGTGCTTGCGGTATTGCGCGTCTGGCTGTCGGAGCGCGCCGGCCATACCAGCGACGTACTCTTCACGACCCGCACGGGACGGACGCTGAGCCGCGATGCCCTCGAGCACCGACTCCACACCTACGTCACGAGAGCCGTGCTCACCTGCCCGTCTCTGCGGGAGAAGACAATCACGCTTCACGTCCTGCGCCACACCGCGGCGATGCGACTGCTGCAGGCCGGTGTCGACACGTCGGTGATCGCGCTCTGGCTTGGCCACGAGCAAGTCGAGACCACCCAGATCTACCTGCACGCCGATCTCGCCCTCAAGGAACGCGCCCTCGCCAGGACGGCGCCCCTACATGCCAGCCCGGGGCGGTATTGTCCACCCGACGCGCTGCTCGCGTTTCTGGAATCGTTGTGATTATGCCGACCTTGCCGCCACGATCACCGCCTCTGGAAGCGGGTTGGCCACCGGGGTCGGCATAGTCCAGAGGTCGGCATAGTG
>JADGPF010000057.1 GCA_017882585.1 Thermoleophilia bacterium | reverse complement strand
GGCAGGAACTGGCGTTCCATCAGAATGCGATGGGCGCCGTGTCCGGACCGTTCGATGCCTGGCTCGTGCTGCGTGGGATCAAGACGCTCGGTGTGCGGATGGACCGTCACTGCCGAAACGCCCAGCGGATCGTCGAACTGCTGACCGGTCATCCGGGCGTGTCGCGGGTGCTCTATCCCGGCCTGCCCGATCACCCCGGACACGACATCGCCGCGAGGCAGATGCGCGCCTTCGGTGGCATGGTGTCCTTCCAGATGGCCGGCGGCGAGGATGCCGCCCTCAAGGTGTGTGA
The DNA here is from genome assembly GCA_017882585.1 of Thermoleophilia bacterium. GTDB lineage: Bacteria > Actinomycetota > Thermoleophilia > Miltoncostaeales > Miltoncostaeaceae > CAITWD01. The sequence continues at coordinate 2,244 of JADGPF010000057.1, read as the reverse complement.
GCTCGTCGAGGTTTTCACGCTCGGCGAATCGCTGGGCGGCGTCGAGTCACTGATCGAGCATCCGGGTCGGATGACGCACGCCAGCGTGGCCGGCTCGCCGCTGGAGGTCCCGAACGATCTCGTCCGCCTGTCCGTGGGCATCGAGGACGTCGAAGACCTGCTCGCAGATCTGGCGCAGGCCCTTTCGTAGTCCTAGTCCCGTGCTCGCAGCGCGGCACGCCACTCCGCGGCCAGCATCGCGTAGTCCACTTCGTCGGTCCACTCGCCCTTGAACCATTCGTTCTCGACGAGGTGCGCCTCCTGTCGCATACCCAGCCGGCGCAGAACAGCGCAGGACGCGCCGTTGCGGGCGTCGACGCGCGCGATGATCCGATGCAACCCGAGCTGATCGAAGCCCAGTCGGAGCATGGCGTGCGACGCTTCGCTCGCGTAACCGTGGCCCTGGTGGTCGGGGTTGACCACGTAGCCGATCTCACCCGAGCGGTGTTCACTGCTCGTCCAGGCCAGCATCACGTCACCGACCAGCTTGCCGCCGGCGCGCAGGACGACGGCCAGCACGATCGCCTGGCCCGCTTCGTCGAGCGTGGAGCGGGTCCGTTCCGGCGAGCCGAGCCGCGACTCGACTTCTTCGAGCGAGCGCGGGCGGTACGGGATGTCACGGCACACGTCCGCGCGGGATTGGTAGGCGTGGAGTGCTGCGGCGTCGGCCGGCACGAGCGGCCGCAGCGCCAGACGTTCGGTGACGATCGGGTAGTCGGGACGCAGCACTCGCCGACCATATCCGTGCTTACCGAGGCATATGGACGAACACCTGATATGGCGCCGGGAACCAGGCACCCGCGCGGTGTTGGCCACCACGCGACTACGGTGCTCACCATGGGGTGCTCGGCGTGCGCGATCTGGGACGAGCGGTACCTTGCCTACGACTTCGGGGAACATCCGCTCAACCCGGTTCGGCTCGATCTCACGGTGCGGCTGGCTCGTCTGCTCGGGGTGCTGGATCGCCTGGAGGTGATCGCTCCCGAACCCGCCGACGAGCAGCAGTTGCTCACCGTGCACGATGCTGACTACCTTGCCGCGGTGCGGACGGCCAGCGGCGATCCGTCGTACACCGGCTATGGCCTGGGCACCGAGGATGACCCGGTGTTCGCGGGAATGTACGACGCGTCCGCGCTCATCGCGGGCGGCTCGGCGCAGGCGGCGCGGCAGGTGTGGGAGGGCAAGGTCGACCACGCCGTCAACATCGCGGGCGGCCTGCACCATGCGATGCGCAGGTACGCCAGCGGGTTCTGCGTGTTCAACGACGTCGTGCTCGGGATCCGCACGCTCCTGGCGGCCGGGGCGAAAAAGGTCGCCTACGTGGACATCGACGTGCATCACGGTGACGGCGTGCAAACCGCGTTCTACGACGATCGGCGGGTGCTGACGATCAGCCTGCACCAGGATCCACGCACGCTCTTCCCAGGAACCGGCCTGCCGACCGAGCTGGGCACCGGCGCTGCCGAAGGGACATCGGTCAACGTCGCGCTCCCGCCCGGGACGAACGACGACGGGTGGCTGCGCGCGTTCCGCGCCGTCGTCCCCGGCGCGGTGCGCGCGTTCGGTCCCGAGATCCTGGTCACCCAATGCGGATGCGACACCCACCACGAGGATCCGCTTGCCAACCTCGAGCTCACCATCGACGGCCAACGGCAGGCGATCGCCGACCTGCACCAGCTCGCGCACGACGTGTCCGACGGCAAGTGGGTTGCGTACGGCGGCGGCGGGTACGGGCTGGTGCGATGCGTACCGCGCACCTGGACGCACCTGCTCGCCGAGGCCAGCGGCGTCCCGATCGACCCGGCAACCGCGATACCGCAGGACTGGACCGATCATCTGCGCGCGCGCGGCGTGCGGGCCGAGCTGCCGCGCCTGATGGGTGAGGGACGGGTACCGCAGCCAACCGCGTGGCTCCCGGGCGGCGACTCGTGGCTCGACCGTGCCATCGGTGCGACCCGGCGGTCTACGTTCCCGCTGCTCGGGCTCGATCCGGACGACCCCCGTGACTGACCCGGCTGCCAAGGCCATCATCACGCTGGTGCCCGATACCACCACCAGCCCCGTTGCTTCGCCGAACGCCGCGCCCTTCGCCGAGCCCGTCGACGGGGTAGCGTGGGACGGCGCCCCGACCCCGCCACCGCACTGGGAGGCCGACGTCCTCGTCGCTGACGGCGGCACGGTGCACCTGCGCCCGATCCTGCCAAG
>JADGPF010000056.1 GCA_017882585.1 Thermoleophilia bacterium | reverse complement strand
TTGCCGCGATTGCGATCGCGGCCGCGCCGTACCGGCGTGCCCGGCTGCTGGCGTTCCTGGACCCTTGGCATCAGGCCACGACCAACGGGTTCCAGACCGTTCAGGCCCAGATTGCCGTCGGCTCCGGCGGCATCCACGGCGTCGGGCTCGGCGCCGGGCTGCAGAAGGCGTTCTACTTGCCCGAGGCCTACAGCGACATGATCCTCGCCTCGGTCGGCGAGGAGCTTGGCTTCATCGGGATCTGCGCGGTCCTGTGCGCGCTCGCGGCGGTCGTGCTGCTCGCATTCCGGATCGCTATCCGAGCGCCCGACCTGCACCAGCGACTGATCGCGACCGGTCTGGCATCGCTGATCGCGGTCCAGTCGCTCGACAACGCTGGGGCGGCGCTCGGCGTCATGCCCGTCACCGGGGTTCCGCTTCCGTTCGTCTCATATGGTGGCAGTAGCCTCATCGTGCTCCTCGCGAGCACCGGCCTGCTGTTTAGCATTAGCCGCCGAAGTCAACGTGCCTCACGAAAACAGCGAACAACCGACGCGAGTTCTGATCGCAGCCAGCGGGACGGGTGGGCACGTGATGCCCGCACTCGCCGTCGCGGAAGCGCTGCGTGAGCGATCGGCGACGGTCGCGTTCGTCACGGCCCGCGGTCGTGCCGGCGTGGGGTTCGCCGAAGCGCAGGGATTTCCCGAGGACAGTATCCCGCTGCACGGATTCCGGCGCAGCCTCAGTCTGAGCAATCTGCGGACGGTCGCGATGGCCGTGCTCGCCGTCCCGCGCGCGATCCGGTTGGTGCGCCGCCACCGGGCTGACGTGGTGGTCACTGGTGGCGGGTACATGGCCGGTCCCGTCGCACTTGCCGCGCGGCTGACGCGGCGTCCGGTCATCGCGATGGAGGCCGATGCCCATCTCGGGCTCGCCAACCGGTTGATCGCCCCGGTGTGCCGGCGCGTCGTGTTGGCGTACCCGGTGCGCGGGCGAACCGGACGTCGCTACGTGGTGACCGGCCGTCCGGTGCGCCGATCCGTGCGCGATGCGACCCGGACCAGCGGTCGGCGCCACTTCGCGATCGGTCCGGACTCAACGGTGGTGCTCGTGGTCGGCGGCTCGCAGGGCGCGCGTTCTCTGAATCGTGCGGCCGTCGACGCATTCGGACCACGGCCTCCGTTTGTGGTGATCCACGTGACCGGGCCGCACCAGCTCGAGGACACCCGTGCGCTGTTTGGTGACGCGACGCCCGGGCCCGACTATCGCCTGGAGGGCTTCCTGGACGACCTCCCGGAGGCGATCGCCGCAGCGGACCTGGTGGTGTCGCGTTCGGGCGGGTCGGTCTTCGAGCTCGCGGCGCTTGGGCGCCCGAGCATCTTGGTTCCGTATCCCCATGCGACTGCCGATCACCAGGCAACGAATGCCCAGTGGCTCGTCGACGCGGGCGCCGCGATCATGCTGCCCGACGCCGAGTGCACGGGGCCGCGCCTGCGTGAGCTCGTCGGCGCGCTGTTATCTGATCGACCACGACTCGAGGCGATGGGGGATGCCGCGCGCCGTGTCGGTCGTCCGGAGGCCGCCGAACGGATCGCCGATCTCGTGCTCGGGGTCGCGCAACGGTGACCGGGCTGCCGATCGGCGATGGACGCGTCATCCACATGGTGGGCATTGGCGGCGCCGGAATGAGTGGGCTCGCCCGTCTTGCATTGCAGGCGGGCTACCGGGTGAGCGGCACCGATCGCACCGGGTCGTCGGTGCTCACGGACCTGGAGGCCCTTGGTGCCCGCGTCAGTGTCGGTCACGCCGCCGCAGCGATCGGACCGGACGTCGACACGCTGGTGGTGTCGACGGCGATTGGGCTCGACAACCCGGAGCGTCGCGAGGCCGCGCGTCGGGGCATCCCGATCGAGCACCGGTCCGAGTTGTTGGTGGAGCTGATGCGCGGTCATCGCGGGCTCTGCGTTGCGGGTGCGCATGGCAAGTCGACCACCAGCGCCATGCTGCTGGCGGCGCTCGGCGACGCGTCGGCCTGTATCGGGGCCACCATCGCCGGCGGGGACGGCACCGGCGCGGTCTGGGGCAACGGCGAATGGTTCGTGGCCGAAGCCGACGAGAGCGATCGCTCGCTCCTGCGGCTCGAGCCCGAGGGGGTCATCCTGCTCAATGTCGACCACGACCATCACACGACCTATGCCTCGATCGACGAAGTGGAGGACGTCTTCGCGGAGTTCCTGACGCGAGTGCCGGGCAACGGCATGATCGTCGCCGGGCCGGAGCCGTCCGGGGACACGCGGGCATGGCGTCTGGCGCGGGCCTCGGGGCGCCCGCACCGGTTGATCGGCGAGGCGCCGGACGCGTGGGCACGCCTGGGGCTTCGGGATGCCGACGGGGTGTGGGTCGAAGTGGCCGACGGCAGGCGCGTGAAAGTGCGGCTGCAGGTGCCCGGCGTTCACAACGCGACCAACGCGGCCTGTGCGCTGGCGCTCGCCGACTGGTGCGCGGTGCCGCTCGACCTGGCGGCCACGCGCTTGGCGGGCTTTGCCGGCGTCGGGCGCCGGTTCGAGTACCGCGGCGCGGCGGCGGGAGTCGTGGTGATCGACGACTACGCCCATCACCCGGCCGAAATTCGCGCGACCCTGCAAGGTGCGCGCGAGCGTCATTCAGGGCGCATCGTCGCGATCTTCCAGCCGCACCTGTTCTCGCGCACCCGCGCTCTCGCCGACGATCTCGCCGACGCGCTCGGCGCCGCCGACGTGGTCATTGTGACCGAGATCTACGCCGCCCGGGAGGCAAATGATCCCGGCATCAGCGGCAAGCGCGTGGCCGACGCGATCGCTGGGCCCACGTACGCGGAGTTCGCCCCGACGCTCCCCGCCGCCGCGGCCGCGGCGGCTCGGCTGGTGCGGCCGGGCGACATGGTGCTGACCTTAGGCGCCGGCGATATCACTGGGCTCGGGGAGGACTTGCTGCGGCGGCTGGAGTACGAGTACCAAGACCAACCTGCCGGCGGAGGCGCGAGCCATTCCGATTGAGCTCGAGCACAACGTTCCGCTGTCGCCCTTTACGACGATCCGCGTCGGTGGTAAGGCCCGCGCGCTCGCCACCGTTCGATCGTTCCGTGAGGTCAGTGAGGCCCTTGCCTGGGCCGAGAGCGCCGCGCTCCCGATCGCCGTCATCGGCAAAGGGTCCAACCTGCTCGTCGCCGACGCCGGGTTCACCGGGCTCGTGTTGCGTCTGACGGGTCGGCTGGGTTCGATCGTTGTGCGGGACACGCAGCTGTGGTGCGGGGGCGGGGCATCCCTGCCACGTGCCGTACAGCGGGCTGCCAAGCACGGGCTGGCAGGGCTGGAATTCGGCGCGAGCATCCCGGGGTCGGTTGGTGGCGCAGTGGCGATGAACGCCGGCGCGTACCAGACTGAGTTGAAGGACGTGCTGCGTTGGGCGGTCATTTGCACGTCCGACGGACGTCGACGGGTCGGTCCGGAGGATCTCGGATTCGGCTATCGCCGCAGCGGCCTGCGCCGCAACGAGGTCGTCGCCGCAGCAGCCTTCGATCTGCGCCGCGATCATCCGGAGGCGATCCTGGGCAGGCTGGGCGAACTGCGCGGCCAGCGCCGGGCCACCCAGCCGCAGGGTGTCCGGACGTTCGGAAGCGTGTTTGCGAACCCGACCGGGGATTCGTCGGGTCGCTTGCTGGAATCGGTGGGATGCAAAGGATTGGTCATCGGCGGTGCCCGGTTCTCGCCCGTCCATGCAAACTTCATCGAGGCGTCACCTGGCTGCCGTGCAGCGGATGTCCTGGCGCTGATGTGCGAGGGCCGTCGCCGGGTGGTCGAGGCCGGCGGGCCGATCCTGGAACCCGAGGTCCGGTACCTGGACCCCGTCGCCGGAATCGTTCGGCCCCCCCTGGGGGAGGCGGTCGGGCCGTGAGCACCGACGACACACCACCTGAACCCGTACCCGGTCGGCCGCACCCGGCGCTCGATCGCCGCCGCCGTGATGTCGCGCGCGATCGCGGACGCCGTCGGCGCCGCGTCGTACTCGGCGCGATCGGCGCGGTCGTCTGCGTGCTGGCGGGCTACTGGTTGGCGACCGGACCGGTGCTGACCATCAACGGGGTCACCGTGAAGGGGTATCGCGGCCCCGATGCCGCGCAACTCCAGAGCGAGCTTGCCGCCGCCGCCTCGCATGGTGGATCGCTGCTGTCTCCACCTGTCGACAACATGACCGCGATCGCACAGAAGTTTCCGGGTGTCCAGACCATTAGCGTCGCCCGCGCATGGCCGCTGGGTCTGACCGTCACGGTCATCTCAGCCGTCCCGTTCGCCGTCGTGGCGGCTCGCGGCGAGCGGTCGGTTGTGGTCTCGAACCGCGGCTTGGTTATGGGACCGGTGCCCCGCCACACGATCCGCCCGAGCATCGATCTCTCCGAGCCGATTCCCGCGTTTGGCAAACCGCTTCCGGTGTGGGCGATGCAGGTGATCGGGTTCCTTGAGGTGATTCACCCGCACACACGTCCACGCATCCAGGGTCTTGCCTACGCGCAGGGAGAGCTGACGGGCCACTTCATCAAGGGGCCGCTCCTGATTCTGGGCACATTGGACCGCCTGGCGGACAAGGCTGTCGCCGTAAATGCCGTCCTAGCGAAGGTTTCTGCCAAGACGTTTGCCACCAAGACCTACCTGGATGTCACCGTCCCGGATCGCCCTGCCCTGGGGACGGGCGCGCCGCCGAGCGCGAGCGCATCAACCTCGACTTCAGGGTGAGTGTTGGCGAATTGTGTGGCGCACGGTGTTGCACGGGCCCTCGCGGCGCTTGACATGGGGGTGGCCTATGCCTAGCGTCCGAGCCGACGCAAGCGCGTCAACGCAGCGTTTTCGCGGGCTGTTCCCGCCTGGGGACTCCCTCGAGTAGACGTTGAGGCTCGAGCCGTGATGCTCGGACAAACCTTCAAGTCCGAGTAGAGATATGACCAGTACCGGGATCGCGATCCCGGCGGAAGAGGATGGGCGACGTGGAAGCAAACAGCTACCTCGCGGTAATCAAGGTCTGCGGGGTCGGGGGCGGCGGCACGAACGCGGTGAACCGCATGGTCGACGCGGGTGTCCGCGGCGTGGAGTTCATCGCGATCAACACCGACGCACAGGCGTTGGGCATGTGCGACGCCGACGTGAAGCTGCACATCGGTGGCAGCCTGACGAAGGGCCTGGGCGCCGGCGCTGATCCGCGCGTCGGTCGAGAGGCCGCAGAGGAGACCCGCGACGAGATCAAAGAAGCCGTGCGTGGCGCGGACATGGTCTTCGTCACGGCGGGCGAGGGCGGTGGCACCGGGACCGGGGCCGCACCGGTGCTTGCGCAGATCGCGCGCGAACAGGGTGCGCTGACCGTCGGGGTCGTGACCCGTCCGTTCCAGTTCGAGGGCAAGCAGCGCCAGCAGCGTGCCGACGAGGGCATCGAGGCGCTCAAGAAGCATGTCGATGCGCTGATCGTGATCCCCAACGAGCGGCTGCTCCAGGTCGTCGAGCGCCGGACCTCCATCATCGAGGCATTCCGGATGGCCGACGACGTGCTTCGACAGGGCGTGCAGGGCATCACGGACCTGATCACGGTGCCGGGCCTCATCAACCTGGACTTCGCCGATGTGCGGGCAATCATGGAGGACGCCGGCGCGTCGCTGATGGGCATCGGGGCCGCGTCCGGTGAGAACCGCGCGACCGAAGCCGCCCGGGCGGCGATCTCGAGCCCGCTCTTGGAGACCAGCATGTCCGGCGCGACCGGCGTGCTGCTCAACATCACCGGCGGACCCGATCTCGGCCTGTTCGAGATCGATGAGGCGGCGAGCATCATCCGTGCCGCTGCCGACGAGGAGTGCAACGTGATCTTCGGCGCGGTGATCGACGAGCACGCCGGCGACTCGCTGCGTGTCACGGTGATCGCCACCGGGTTCGACGGGCCGCCCGAGTCGGACGCGCAGGGCGCCGATTCGACCACTGTGATGCGCACCCGCCAGAAGGCAGGCGCCGCGGCTCCGGCCAAGCCCGCGGCCGAGTCACGCCAGGCCGTCCTCGATGCGGGGGAGAAGGCGGACCTTCAGATCGACGACGACGAACTACAGATTCCGGACTTTTTGAAGTAGCGCCCGCTACCCGACCCGATCCGCCCGTATCCGGCGGATCGGGTCGGGGAGGTTGCCGGGCACCGCGGGGTGCGATTGTGACCGCAAATACCGCCCGCCCGGAACCGTCGCTGGTCACGGGGTCCGGTCCTCCTGGTACCGTCGGGAACGTCGATGTCGGCGATCTCCTCTCGGACAACGTCCCTGCACGCGCGGCATCTTGCCGCCGGCGCCAAGCTCGGCGACTTTGCCGGCTGGCAAATGCCGCTCGATTACGGGTCCCCGCGCGCGGAGCACCTTGCGGTGCGCAGCGGTCTCGGGGTGTTCGACGTCTCCCACATGGGGCAGATCGAGGTGTCCGGGCACGATGCGCGCCCCCTGCTGGTCTGGGCCCTGACCAATAATCTCAGTGCGATCGGCCCCGGGCAAGGGCAGTACACGCTGATGCTGGCCGACGATGGCGGTGTTATCGACGATCTGATCGTGTACGCGCTGATCGATCGCTATCTGTTGGTCGTCAACGCCGCCAACCGCACGGCCTGCTGGGAGCGGATTCGCGCAGGCGCCGAGGGTCGCGACGTGAGCGTCGCGGATCGTTCCGACGAGATCGCGATGTTGGCGGTCCAGGGGCACACGTGGGAGGCGGCGCTCGCGCCGTTGATCGGTTCGCCGGCGCCGCTCGCGCTTGACTACTTCGAGGTCACCGAAGACATGGTGGCCGACGTGCCGGCCTTTGTCGCCCGGACCGGCTATACGGGGGAACCGGGCGTGGAGATCATGTGTCCGTGGGACCTCGCGCCGCAGGTGTGGGACGCGCTCATCGCCGGAGCGACGCCCGTTACCCCGGCCGGACTGGTCGCCCGCGACACCCTGCGCACCGAGATGGGGTATCCGCTGTACGGGAACGAGCTCAGCCGGGCACGGGGGCCGATCCCCGCGGGGCTCAAGTGGGCCTGCGATACGACCGGACTTGGATTCGCGGGTGCCGATGCGGTGCGCCGCGATCTTGAGCGGACCCCGGCCGAGCGCCTGGTCGGCTTCGTGTTCGACGAGCCCGGTATCCCGCGCCCGGGCCAGCCGGTGCTCGTCGATGAGCGCACGGTTGGCATCGTGACCAGCGGCACGCTGTCGCCCAGTCTCGAACGCGGCATCGGCATGGCCTACGTCGCGACCGATGCCGCGACGCCGGATACTGCGATCGTGGTCGACGTACGTGGTCGTCCGCGCCGGGCGCACGTCGCCGGCAGGCCCCTAGTTGCGCGCTCGCCGCGCACCGACTGAAAGGAATCCGATGGCCGACGAGGTGTATCCGGAAGACCTTCGCTACCACCGTGAGCATGACTGGGTGCGCCTCGAGGGCGATGAGGCAGTGTTCGGCATCACCTGGTTCGCGCAGGACGCCCTCGGGGAGGTCGTCTTCTTCGAGCCGCCCGCCGTCGGCGCGCTACTGAGCGCCGACACAAGCTATGGCGAGCTTGAATCGGTCAAGGCAGTGTCCGACATCTATGCGCCGGCCGACGGTGAGGTGGTCGCGGTCAACGACGGTGTCGTCGGGTCGCCGGAATTGGTCAACTCCGATCCCTACGGCGCGGGCTGGCTGGTGCGTGTACGGCTGACCAACCCGGCCCGGTTGGACGCGCTTATGGACCGGGACGCGTACGTCGCATACCTGGCGGGCCTGGACCAGGCGTGAGCGGCGCGACCGACGAACGACCACGGAACCGAGGCGAGCGTTGAGCGACTACACATCTCTGACGCCCGAGGACCTCGCCACGATGCTGGCGGCGATTGGCGTCGACTCGATCGAGGACCTACTCGGCGCGATCCCCGCGCACGTGCGCATGCGCGACCCCCTGGATCTGCCTGCGGGGCGCCCCGAGCAGGACGTGTTCGCGCACCTGCGCGAGCTCGCCGCGCGCAATACGTCCGCCGACGACGAGGTCACCTTTCTGGGCGCAGGGATGTACGACCATTACGCACCCGCGCTGATCGAATCGATCATCCTGCGCTCCGAGTTCCTGACGCCGTACACGCCCTATCAGCCCGAGATCTCCCAGGGTGGGCTGCAGGCGATGTTCGAGTATCAGACCGCGATCTGTGAGCTCACGGGCCTGCCGGTCTCCAACGCCTCCTTGTATGAGGGGCCGTCGGCCGTCGCGTCGGCCGCCTACATGGCCAAGCTCGCCAACGGCCGGCCCGAGTTTGTCGTCTCGCGCGGTGTTCACCCCCATGCACGCCAGACGCTGGCGACCGTCGCCCACGGCTGGGGCGGCCGCGTGGTCGAGGTCGACCTGCGTGAGGGCGTGACCGACCCCGATGACCTCGCGGCGCGTCTGGGACCGGACACCTGTGCAGTCATCATCCAGCAGCCGAACTTCCTCGGTGCCGTCGAGGACCTCACCGCGCTAACGCAGGCGGCGCACGCTGCCGGGGGGGTGGCGATCTGCAGCGCCGATCCGCTGACGCTCGGCGTCCTGGAGGCGCCCGGCAACCAGGGCTGCGACATCGTCGTCGGTGAAGGCCAGACGCTCGGCAATCGCCTGGACTTCGGCGGTCCGTCATTTGGCTTTCTTGCCGCCGCGTCCGACCACGTGCGTCGCATGCCGGGCCGGATTGCCGGCGAGACGCGTGATGCCGACGGGCGCCGCGGTTTCGTGCTCACCCTGCAGACCCGGGAGCAGCACATTCGTCGCGAGAAGGCGACCTCCAACATCTGCACCGCACAGGCGCTCAATGCCCTTGCCGGAGTGATCTACTTGGCCTGGCTCGGGCGCAAGGGACTGCCCGAACTCGGTGAGCTGATGCTGCAGCGCACCGCGTATGCCCGCGCGCGCCTGGCCGCGCTCGATGGTGTCGAGCTGGTGCACTCCCAGCCGGTCGTGCGGGAGTTTGCCGTCCGGCTTGCCGCACCCGTCGATGCGGTCATCGCCGCCTGCCAGGACCGCGGTATCAATCCGGGCTTCGCGCTCGAGCATGATTACCCCGAGTACCCCGGTGGTCTGCTGGTGGCGCTGACCGAGCAACGGTCGCGGGGTGACATTGACCGGCTGGCGGACACCCTTGCCGACGTGCTGTCGATGTTCGCCACGTCGGTCGCCGGAGCGGAGGCGAGTCGATGAGCCCCTCAACCGACTTCGCTCAGACCGCACAGCAGCGCGAGGCGGCGCGCACCATCTTCGAGCGTGGCGCGCCCGGACGCCGGGCAAGCCACCTGCCGGACATGGACGTCCCCACGCGCCCGCGTGACGAACTGTTGCCGGCGCGCTTCCGGCGCGCCCAGGCGCCCAAGCTGCCCGAGGTATCCGAGCCGGAGATCGTGCGCCACTACGTGCGCCTGAGCAAACGCAACTTCGATCTCGACTCCGGCTTCTACCCGCTCGGGTCGTGCACCATGAAGTACAACCCCAAGCTGCACGAGCGGGCCGCCGCGCTGCCCGGGCATTCGCGGCTGCACCCGCTGCAGCGCCCGGAGCGCGCGCAGGGGGCGTTGGAGCTCATGTGGAACCTGCAGCGCGCGCTCGCCGAGGTCGCCGGCCTGCCACACGTGTCGCTCCAGCCGAGTGCGGGATCCCATGGGGAGCTGGCAGGCGTTCTGCTCACGCGTGCCTACCACGAGGACCGTGGCGACGCACGGGACATCGTGCTGACCCCGGACACCGCGCACGGTACGAACCCTGCGACCGTCACGATGGCCGGGTATCGCGTGGTTGGCGTCGGCACCAACGCCGACGGCGGCGTCGACCTCGATGATCTGCGTGAGAAGGCCACCGACCGGGTGGCCTGCCTGATGCTGACCAACCCGAACACGCTGGGACTCTTCGACCCGAACATCACCGAGATCGCCGAGATCGTCCACGATGTGGGGGCGACCCTGTACTACGACGGCGCCAACCTGAACGCCATCATGGGCATCTCCCGCCCCGGCGACATGGGGTTCGACATCGTGCACTTCAACCTGCACAAGTCGTTTACCCAACCGCACGGCGGCGGCGGACCCGGCGCGGGCCCGATCGCCGTGTCGGATCGCATCGCGCCCTATCTGCCGGTGCCGCTGGTCAGTCGTACCGAGACGTCGGTGGGGCCCGTGTTCGACCTGGTGGGCGATCTGCCGAAAACCATCGGCCGGCTCCGAGGGTTCCAGGGCAACTACGGCGTGTTCGTGCGTGCCTACGCGTACATCTGCTCGCTCGGCGGGGAGGGCTTGCGCCGGGCGTCGGAAGTGGCGGTCCTCAACGCGAACTACCTCCGCGCCTTGCTCCGCGCCCCCGGGGTCGGGGAGTACCTGGCCACCCCGTTCGATCGCCACTGCATGCATGAATTCGTCGTGTCGGGCGGCCCGATGAAGCGCGAGCTGGGCATCCGCACGCTGGATCTCGCCAAGCGGATGCTCGACTTCGGTGTCCACCCGCCAACGGTCTACTTCCCGCAGCTGATCGACGAGTGCCTGCTGATCGAGCCGACCGAGACTGAGACTCGGGAGACGCTCGAGGCGTTTGCCCAGATCATCCAGGAGATCCTGGCCGAGGCGCGATCGTCGCCTGAGACGGCGCGCAACGCGCCATATACGACGCCCGTTCGGCGTCTGGACGAAGCGACGGCAGCACGATCGCCGATCCTGCGGCAGCCCCTGTGACGACGCAAAGGGGTTGCCCGCAACCCGCCCGCCCGCATGGTCGCCGACGCGGCCAGTAGGCTCCCGAGCGCTGATGCCTGACCTGACCGCGCCCTTCGTCAACTTCTGTGTGCACGCGATCGGCTCGTACGGGCTTTGGGCGATCTTCGTGCTCATGCTGCTCGAGAGCGCGTGCATCCCGATTCCGAGCGAAGCCATCATGCTCTACGGCGGCTTCCTGGTCAGCGCCGGGCAGCAATCCTTCTGGCCGGTCGTGATCGTGGGCGTGCTGGGCAACCTGGCCGGGTCGTTGCTCGCGTACTGGGTGGGACGCGTCAAGGGTCGTGAGTGGGTCCTCGAGATCCGCTGGTTGCATGTCACGCCCAAGCGGTTGGCATCGGCCGAGCGGTGGTTTGAGCGCCACGGCGATTGGACGGTGCTCGTGTGCCGGTGCCTGCCGTTGCTGCGCACGTTCATCTCGCTGCCCGCGGGCATTGCACGGATGCCGGTCTGGCGGTTCATCACATTTACGGTGATTGGCTGCGTGCCGTGGGTGATCGGCCTGACCCTCATCGGCGAGGCCGTCGGCGCGAACTGGAAGTCGTTCGAGCGCCACCTGCACGTCGTTGACTACCTGATCGTGCTCGCCGCGATCGTCGGTATCGCGTGGCTCGTCGTGCGCAACGTGCGTGGACGCGGTGACTCGGCAGGCGGCACGGCCACGCCGTAGACCCGTGGCACGCAGCGCATCGGCGGCGGGCGGGCGGCTAAGCTGCGGTCCGTGACGAGCTCCGCGGGCCGGTGATGTGATGGCGACCATGTTTGACGGATTTCGGGACGAGCGGATCGCGATTCCGACCGAGGCGGGGACGATCGCGGCGTGGATCGGCGGCGACGGCCCGCCGCTGCTGCTGTTGCACGGGTATCCGCAGACGCGGATGATGTGGCACAAACTGGCCCCACCGCTGGCGGCGGCGGGCAGGACTGTGGTGGCGCCGGACCTGCGCGGCTATGGCGAATCCGGTTCGCCGGAGCCCTCGGCCGACGGCGCCACCCATGCCAAGCGTGCGATGGCCGACGACCAACTCGCGCTGATGTCGGCGCTGGGCTTCTCGCGATTCGACGTGGTCGGCCATGACCGGGGCGCTCGGGTCGCCCACCGATTGGCGCTGGACGCACCCGAGGCGGTCGCCCGCGTCGCGGTCCTGGACATCCTCCCGACGCGGACCCTGCTGCGCCAGACCGACGTGGAGTTCGCGACGGCGTACTGGCATTGGTTCTTCCTGTTGCAGCCCGGCGGCCTGCCGGAGCGGATGATCGGAGCGGATCCAGCGTGGTTCGTCCGTGAGATCCTGGACCGCTGGTCAGCGGACGCGAGCCGGATCGATCCGGTGGCCGCCGACGAGTACGTGCGTCGGTTCACGCCGCAGATGATCGCGGCCTCGTGCGCGGACTATCGGGCTGCGGCTGGCCCCGACCTGGAGCACGACGACGCCGATGCGGCCGCGGGGCGCAAGGTCACCCAACCGCTGCTTGCCGTCTGGGGGTCGCGCGGGGCGATGGGACGGATGTATGACGTGTTAGGTGCCTGGCACGAGGTGGCCGAGCGCGCGCGCGGCACGGCCGTCGACGCCGGGCACTTCGTCGCCGAGGAAGCGCCGCACGACACCTTGGCCGCGCTGCAGGCGTTCTTCACGGCGACCTGACGCGGTTCAGCGCGTGAGCAGCAGCGCGACGGTCGCCAGACCGTTGATCGTCGCGTGGGCGGTCACCCCGCACCAGTACCCGCGCTCGCGGTTCAACCATGCCAGGCCGACCCCGACGACCGCCAGCGCCAGGAGGCGCGGCCAGAACAGGTAGATCCACACATCGGCATGGCAGGCGCCGAAGACAATCCCGCTGATGACCGCGGCCGGCCAGAACGGGCTCCGGCGCACCAGGCCGCGCAGCAGCACGCCCCGAAACAGCAGCTCTTCGCCCAGCGGCGCCAGCACGACGACGCTGAGGATCACCAGGGTCACCCCGAGGGTGCCCGTGCCAAGCGGGGATCCGATGCCGTGAGTGCGGTCGCGCACGCCGGGATCGAGTGCCGTGCCGACGGCGATGATGATCCCGGTGACCACAACCATCCCGAGCCCCGCCGACAGGCCGATCGCGACGGTCACCGGGATACCGGCCTTTAACGCGAAGATGCGCCGACGCTCGTGGCGTGGCAGGTGGTGCACGACTAGGAGGCCGATCCCAAAGATGGCCGCGCTGCCCGTGAACGTGGCGATCGCTTCGGCGGTCTGGCCGGAGGTGAACAGGAGCGCCACGATGCCCGCGACGATGAGCGCGAGCAGACCGCCAACCACCGCGACGAGCGGCATGGCAAGCCGCCACCAGAAGCCGGGTGGCGCAGGGGGCGCGGGCGACGGGACGGCTTCGGCGGGAGGCGTGATGGTCGTCATCGGAACCCGATGATAGGGGGACACCGTCCTGCGGTCGGCCGATCGCGTCGGTACGATCGCACAGATGTCGACGACTACTCCGGCGCGTACCCGCGTGTTCTCCGGCATGCGCCCCACAGGCGAATTGCACATCGGGCACCTGTTCGGTGCGCTGGGCAACTGGGTCCGTCTGCAGGACCAGGCCGAGTGCATCTATTCGGTCGTCGACCTGCATGCGCTGACGACCGGGTACGAGGACGTCGGCGGCATCCGGCGCAACGGCCAGCTCATGGTGGCCGACTGGCTGGCGGTCGGGATCGACCCCGAGCGGTGCATCCTCTTTCGCCAGTCAGATATCTCGGAGCACTCCGAGCTTGCGGCGATGCTCGGGATGATCACGCCGCTGTCGTGGCTGGAACGGGTGCCGACCTACAAGGGCCAGCTACAAGAGCTTGGCGAGTCCATCGACACGTTCGGTTTTCTCGGGTACCCGTTGCTGCAGACCGCCGACATCATCCTCTACAAGGCCACTGAGGTCCCCGTCGGACAAGATCAGCTGCCGCACCTCGAACTCGCCCGGGAGATCGTACGTCGATTCAACAACTTCTACGGCGAGGTCTTCCCGGAGCCCCAGGCCCGGCTGGCGGACGTCCCGCTCATCTTGGGCGTGGACAACCGCAAGATGAGCAAGAGCTACGGCAACGCCATCACGCTCGGTTCGAGCGACGATGAGATCGATCGGATGGTGGGATCGATGATCACCGATCCACAGCGTGTCCGCAAGAGCGATCCGGGCCGCCCGGAGGTCTGCAACGTGTGGGCGTACCACAACTTGTTCGGGACGCCTGCGCCCGAGCTGGACGTCATCTACGCCGGCTGCACGAGCGCCGAGCTCGGTTGCGTCCAGGACAAGCGCGCCCTCGCCGCGACCATCAAGGACGTGATCCGGCCCATCCGCGAGCGCCGCGCCGCGTTCCTCGAGGACCCAGACCGCATCGAGGACATCCTCGCCGACGGCGCGCGCCGCGCCAAGGCGATCGCGGGACCGGTGCTCGCCGAGGCGAAGGCGGCGATGGGGCTGTGAGCGCCTCCGTGCGGGTCGCGGATCCCCTGCGGCTCCCACTTGAGCTGGAGCTCTTCGAGGGCCCGCTCGATCTGCTGCTGACGCT
>JADGPF010000055.1 GCA_017882585.1 Thermoleophilia bacterium | reverse complement strand
GTTCGGCAAGCAGTCCGTCGGGCGACTCGTGATTGGGCATGCGTCGGCCTCTCCAGGAATCGTGGCGGGTAGCGTGAGGGTGTCGGCGCAGGAGTCGGGCCGGCGGACGTACCCGCCCTGCCCATTGTTTGCGCGGTCAACCTTCGCTCACAGCGTACGCCACATTACTTGTGTACACAAGTAAGTCACGATCGGCGCGCGCGACGTGCCAAAATGCCGCGTCCACGGTGCGGACGCTCCACCCCGGGGTCCCGAACCACCGCCCGACAGCCTGACGCCCACGCGGGCCGAGTGTGCCGGGTGGGATGACGGCGGGTGGTGTGACATCGCTGCAGCACGTGCGCACGTGCCCGTCGCGCCCCGGGGGGCGACGGTCCGGCGCACCCGCTTGCCGCGTGGCTCCGTCGGCGGAACGTCCGACGTAGGTGGCCGGCTCCACGGTGCCGGCAGGCGCCCGCACGTGATAATTCGACAGCAGTCCCGAGTGTAGGCTGAGGGGGCTCGATTCACCCTTACGGAGGGAAGTTATGGCACGCGGACGCCTTCTCATGTTGGGCGGCGGAATGATGGCGGGACAGGCAATGGCCAAGAACAAGGCCCAGCAGCAGCAGGCACAGCAGGCACAGATGCAACAGGAGGCACAGGCGGCGGCGCAGGCCGAGGTTGCCAAGGCGCAGCTCGCCGCCCAGCCGGCGGCTCCCGCGGCGGCAGAACCCGATCGCATTGCGCAGCTGAAAGAACTCGCTGAGTTGCACCAGTCCGGCGTCTTGAACGACGCCGAGTTCGCGGCCGAGAAGGCCCGGATCCTCGGGGGTGACTGAGATGGCATTCGGACCGATTCAGCTGCTGGTTGTCGGGTTCGAGGAGGGACGCTTTGAGGGCGAGATCCTGAGCGAGCTTCAGCGGCTGCGCGAGGCGGAAGTGATCCGCATCGTCGACCTGCTGTTCTTGCGGTGCGATGAGGACGGCGAGGTCGACGTCATCGAGATCAGCGACCTGCCGGCAAACGAGCAACGCGAACTGGGTGCAATCGCGGGTGCGTTGATCGGGTACGGCGCGGCCGGCGAGGATGGGGCGCTCTTGGGCGCGGTGGCCGGAGCCGAAGCCCCCCCGAGCGTGTGGGACGAGGCCGATGAGCTCGACCTCGCCGAAGCCCTCGAACCCGGTGAGGCGGTCGCACTCGCGCTGATCGAACACCGCTGGGCGATTCCGTTGCGTGGCGCGATTCAGCGTGCCGGCGGGCGCGCCATCGCCGAATCCTGGATCCAGCCCGAGGACCTCGTGGCGTTGGGCGCCGACGTTGCCGCCCAGATGGCGCTGCTCGAGGAGAACTAGGCCGCGCGCACTCCGACGGGCCGTCCGCCCGGCGAGCCACACGTGTTCCATCTGACTCGCCGGAGGCCGTCGTGCGTGCGGAGTGTGCGCCGTGGTGCCGTCGGCACGGGCGGCAGGGTCGCCCCTGCCGCCCGTGCCGCTAGGCGAGAAAGGCCTCCAGCTCGGATTCGATCTGCTGCCCGGACAGCGCGTCGCCGTCGTTCATGCGCTCGAGTAGTCCGGCGATCGCCCTCTTGGCTTCCCGCCGGTGTTCACTGCCGAGGAATCCGTCAAAGACGTGGTCCCCGGCGAGCGCGCGGCTGATCTCCTTGTCTTTGTCGTGGTCACCGAGCTCGGTGAAGTACACGACGCGGTACTTCATGTTGTAACTGGTCTCGCGGTAGATCTCGAACATGACGCGCTCTTCCGGCCTCACTGCCCCGCCCCTGCCGGCGCTCCGGCGAGTTCGGCACGCAACTGGGCCTCGAGCTCCGCCAGGCGAGCGTCGATTTCCTGGCGGCTGCTGCGCTCGTGCGCGAGATCCTCGCGGTAGCGCTGCAGGAAGTAACCGATCGTCTCCACACGGATCTTGATCGACCCGGTGGCCTTGTTCTCGTCGATGTCCTTGAAGCAGAAGTACGGCGTGCCGGACGTCTGGACCGTCTCCTCAACGACCGTGTAGATCGGCGCGTCGTGACCGCACTTGAACGACGACAACTCGAGCGCGACCAGATTCGGGTGGCGCGCGACGTACTTGGCGGCCCACACCTTGCGGCTCGTGTTCTCCGAGTAGGAGTTCTTCCACACGTCGCTGATGTCGAAGGCGTCCTTGATGTGACCGTCGCGGACATCGTCGCCGAACAGCCGCTCCATGAGGTCGGCGTCGATCGGCAACGAGTCCTGGGTGAAGACCGGATACCCGATCCGCTGGAACTCGGCGCTGATCTCGTGCTCGACCCCGGGGTCGTTGTGGTACGGCCGCCCGAGCAGGACGATGCCGAGGCGGTCCTCGGCCTCAAGCTGATCGAGCACCTCGCGTGCCGCCTGCCGAAGATTCGTCTCGAACCGCTCGAGGCACCGGTAGCCCTCGTCCACCGCGCGGCGATGCTCGGCGAGCGTCAGCCCGAGCAGGTCGGCCCAGTCGTCGTAGAGCTGCTTTTCGAGCATGCGCGGCTCGTCGGTGTTGACGAACGTGTTCTTGTAGATCACGCCCATCTCCGCAAACACGTCACCTTCCTTGGTGAACGCGGCCTTGACGGCCTCCGGGGTGGCGGTCACGGTCGGGCACGCGCGGCTGCCCTGCGTGCAGGACAGGTGCGAGCTGAGCGTGTCGATCATCGGGAAGAAGATGACGTCCAGCGGGCGCTTGGTGTGGTGCTTGTAGAGCAGGTTGTGGACGTGCGGGATGCCGATCTTGCTCGGAAAGCACGGGTCGATCGCACCGCGCTTGGCTCCCTCCTTGTACATCTCCTCGCTGGTGAAATCCGAGTAGACGATGTTCTGCGGCGGGATGCCGAGTGCTTCGAGCCACCCCGAAAACAGCGGGTTCTCGGCATATGCGTCCAGCACGCGCGGGATGCCGATGCGCAGTGACTCGCGTTTGGCCGCGGTCTCGTTGCGCCGGCGCTGCGCCGGGGTGAGCGCGCGCTTGGTTGGCGGGTCGGCGACGACCTCGGCACCCGGCGAGCGGAACACCGCGTGCGCGGCGATCTCTGGGAAGTTCGGGTAGAGCTCGCGGTTGGAGTCCATGCCCTTCTTGATCACCCGCATCGCGTCGACATCCTCGACCAGACCCCGCTCGCACGAGTTGCCGACGATCAGCCGCTTGACCCCGGGCAGGATCTCGATCTTGCTCGGGCGTGGGTCGTCCGCAAACTCCTCGCCGACGTTGACGTCGATAAACGTGCGCAGGCAGCGGTTCTTGCAGAAGTAGCAGCGGGTGTCCTCGCTGCGGTGCGAGTCGTAGGTGATTTCCTGGACGCGGTCGATCCCAATGAACTGGGTGCGGTGGCCGCGGCTGTACAGGCGACTGGCCTCGATGGCCGCACCGATCGCGCCGGACTCCCCGCAGTGCGGGTGCACGGTGATCTTGGCTGCCACATCCTTTCCGGCAAAGCGCTGCTCGATGAAATCGACCTGCGACTTGACTGCGGCCAGGTTGTGCTGGGTGCCGCCCTGCAGCACAAAGTTGGTGCCGAGGGACGCCAGATTCGGCATCTGGGCCACGTACAGCCAGATGTTCTTCGGCAGCACGGCGGCAAGCCCCGCCATGATTTCCTCGGGCTTCCAACCCTGGCGCTGGAAGTCGACGATGTCGGACTGCATAAACACGGCGCATCCGTACCCGAAGGTCGGCATCGCCTCCGCGCCGAACGCGATGTCCGCGTACTCGCGCACATCGAAGCCGAAGGTCTCGGCCGTGCTCTGCAGGAAGTAGCCGTTGCCGGCCGAGCACTGCGTGTTGAGCTTGAAGTCTTTGACCTGGCGGTTCTTGATGACAATCAGCTTGATGTCTTGGCCGCCAACGTCGACGATGATGTCAACGTCCGAGAAAAAGTGCAGCGCCGATTCGGTGTGTGCCACGGTCTCGACGAGTGCAACATCGGCCCGCAATACGTCCTTGAGAATGTCCTTGGCGTAGCCCGTGGTCCCAATACCCAAGACCTCGAGCGTCGCGCCCGCGTCCTCGACCTGCGACTTGATGGCACCCAAGATGTCCTTGGTGTCCTCGATCGGGTTGCCCTTGGACAGCTGATAGGACTTCACCAGAACGTTGCGGTCCTCATCGAGCAAGGCCGCCTTGGTCGACGTCGAGCCGCCGTCGAGTCCGATGAACCCGCGGACAACCTCGCCGCGCGAAAAGCTCGCCGGGGTAAACGATGGAATCGTGTACCGCTCGACGAACCCGTCGAGCTCTTCACGCGAATCCCAAAGGCCCCGGCTGCCGGACGCCTGCTTCTCCTCGAGCCGCCCGACATCGATGTAGTGGCGGAGCAGCTTCGTGCCGCGGTACGCGCCGACACCCTCGTCTTCTTCCTTGCCGAACTCCACCGCCCCAAGCGCGGCGAAGTACTGGGCGTTGTCGGGCACCCAGATCAGGTCCCGGGGGTCGTCACACTCCGGCAGCGGTGTCTTGCGCTCCGCCCAGATCCTCGGAATGTTCTCCTTCCACGCCTCGACCATGCCCCGGATGTAGGTGTTCGGACCGCCCAGCAGCAGGACGTGCGGCAGCAGGGTGTTGCCGCGCGTGAGCACCGACAGATTCTGGCCGATGATCGCGTCAAACAGCGAGGCCATGAGCTGGTCCGGCGGCACCCCCATTTTCTGCAGGGAGTTGACGTCGGTCTCGGCGAACACGCCGCACTTGCCGGCGACGGGGTGGATCTTGATGCCCGTGTAGCCCATGTCGGAAAGTTGATCGGCCGGGATCTGCAGCTTGGCGTTGATCTTGTCGATGACCGCGCCGGTGCCGCCGGCGCACTTGTCGTTCATCGACGGGATCTTCTTCTTCTTGCCGGTCTCGGGGTCTTCCTTGAAGACGATGATCTTGGCGTCCTGGCCACCGAGTTCGACGACCGAGCCGCACTGGGGGTAGAGCTTCTCGACCGCAAGGCAGACGGCGTTGACTTCCTGCACGAACTTCGCACCGACCCGCGGCGCGATGGCGCTGCCCCCGGATCCGGTGATGAAGATCCGGAAGCGCTCGGCCGGCAGCGGGAAGTCGGACTCGATCCGCGTCAGGAACTCCAGCACCTTCTCGGGCTGCTTGGTGTCGTGGCGCTGATAGTCCTGCCACAGGATCTCGTCCGTGGTCGGGTCGACGACGACGGCCTTGACCGTGGTCGAGCCGACGTCGAGCCCGACGAACAGACGCTCGTAGTCGCGGAAGCCGGGTGGGGCCGCCATCAGGCGACCCCGCGGCCCACCGCGATGCGACCGCGGGACTCTTCCGCGTGCAGCTCGGCGACGTGGGTCAGGAAGTTCGCCGCGACGCCGATGCGGCCCTTGCTGTGGGGCACCTTGTACATCGCCGACTCTAGGTGCGGGTGCTCGGCGGCGTACTCGCGCGCCTCGTCCAGGCTCATGCCGGTGGTGCGCTCGACGTCCTCGACCTCCTGGCGGGCCTTGACCCGCGCCTCGCCGAGGGCCATCTGGACGCGGCTGTGGGCGTTGACCTCGCCTTCGCCCGACGTCTCGACCGGCAGATAGATCATATCCTTGTACTGGTTGACCACCGCCGACTGGACGCCGTCTGACTGGGTCGAGGGCATGCAGCCAAAGGGCTTGAGCGACAGGACCATGTGGCACAGGTCTTTGTTGGAGTAGTAGATGTTCTTGGCGACCTCGAGGTGGCCCTCGCCGCCGGCCGAGCGCGAGTTGTAGAACGGGTGCGCGAGGCGCTGCAGCTCGTACTGGTCGGTCAGGCCGTGCGGGATGTCGTTGAGCGACGCGCGCAGGCGCTGCCACTCGCGCTTGAACACGGCCTCGGCGAGCGACAGCACCGCGTTCTTGCGGCGCGCGCGCAGCTCGTTGGCCATCTTGCGGTCCAGGCGCCAGGCGGCCGGCATCGACTCGTCATCGCTGGTGTGGCGTCGGTCGAGGTTCTGCTGCTTGGCCTGGTGGATCAAGTACATGATCCAGGTGCCGACCGGCTCGACGACGACCTGGGCGCCTTCGCGCTCGAGGAACGAGAACATCTTGAAGTTGCCGTCGCCCTCGGTCGTCTGGGCCCAGAACTCACCGGTGATCTTGACGATCGGACGGATGCGGGTCCGGTCGAGCTTGACCTGCGCAAGCGCCTCGCCCACCTCGGCGAACGCGCCCGTGTAGGCGCTCGTGACGAGCTGGTCGGCGAACTTGCCGGCCTTCTGGCTCATGTCGCCGCGGCGGTCGGCCAACAGCCGGCCTACCGTCGACTCCATACGGAAGTCACGCTTGTCGCGTAGGACCTCGTACAGGCGCTCCATGCCCTCGCCCATCGCCGTGTCGATCGCGCCCGGCTCGACCTCGAACGGACGCAGCTGGTAGGTGGTGTCGTTGAGCAGGTCGCCCATATTCATGGCGTTGAGGATCGCCAGGAAGAAGTCGATGTTCATCTCGAGGCCTGCCTCGGCCCCGGACTGGTCCATGCCGCCCGCCTGCTGGAACAGGATCACGCGGAAGCCGTCAAAACCCGAATTGCGTAGGGCCAGGCGGTACTCGGCCTCGTACATCCCGAACCGACACGGGCCGCAGGCACCGGCGGTCACAAAGATGTACTTGTCGAGGATGTCCTGGCGCGAATGGCCACTGCGCTGGAGGTCCTGCAGGTACTTGACGAGGTTTCCGACGGTGAAGTACGTCGGGTTGCACTGGCCGTTGTTGCCGTATTCCTTGCCGAGCTGGAAGGCGGCGACATCGGGCACGGGCATGGGCTCGCACTTGTAGCCGAGTCCGGCCAGCGCGCCCTGGATCAGGTGTTCGTGCTTCCAGGTCAGCCCGCCGTACAGGACGGTGGTGTGCGGACGCTGGTCGCGCGTGAACGGGCGTTCGACCGGGCGCGCGAAGTGCTCGACGTCCCGGGACTCGATACCCATCTCCTGCTCAAGTCGGATCCGCTCCTGGTCGAGGCGTTCGCGGATCAACTCTTCAGTGGATGGCAGCTGCGACTTGGTTGAGGTCGCGTTCCCTCGCTGCTCCATGGTTCCTCCTACGCGTCAGTGCGGGTCGCCGACCTCAGTTCGAGGGTGTGTTCCAGTGCCACGCGGGGGTGGACCACTGAATCTCGTGACGTGCCGAGATCCGCGGTAGTCGGGGGGTTGCCTGGGCGGGACGTTCGTCATCGTAGATGCCCCGGAGAATACCGCCACGATCCGCAATCGCCACCGCTCGGGTGGCGCCGGACCGAATCGGGTTGGAATGCCGTGACGCCTTGGTGCGCGTTCCCCCGCTGCCGCCATCTGCGCTGCCCAGGCGAAGTGCAGCTCGTGTCGACTCGGATCGTGCTTTCGAGCGGCAGTCTGAAGCCCGCGGTGTCGGATTCGCCGGTTGTCGGCGGATGCCGATGGGCGGACGTCATATACGGGGGGTATCCATCAATCGACCAACCAACGCTCTCCAGTAGCGCGAATAGATGCGAATCAATCTAGATCCGCATCTGTCCTGCTTCTACTCCAATTCCCGAAGTGTTAAGGGAACGTCCCGCAATTTGCGCCGCATTCTCGGAATCCGCGGCGGCGATCGCGACGGGGCCACGAGCTCTCGCGGGCACCACCCGCGCCGGCCGACGCAGGGGGCGGGCGCATTCGGCCGAATACTGACACCAGTCAAATCTGACGAGCGCGCCGCGAAATCGGCTTGGCTGCGATGGTTTGGACTTAGTGACATATTGAACTATCTCGGACCACAGGCCCTCCGGCCGTCTCGCACACTCCCCCGTGCGCGCCGCGGAGCTGGCCCAACGACGTCAACGGCTCGGGTCCCGCAGGCCCTGCCTGTTCCTGAGCCATCCACAGACTCATGGGATTGGAGAGACGTATGACGACAAACGACCAGAACGTCGGCTCGGCGTGGAGCGGCTGGATCGCCTTCGCCGCAGTGATGATGTTCATCATCGGCTGCATCAACATGATCCAAGGCCTGGCGGCCCTGATCAAGCACACGGTCTATGTTCTGCCCAACTCGGGCCTGCTCGTCAGCACCAGCTACACGACGTGGGGTTGGGTACTCGTGTTCTGGGGGATCATCATGGCCACCGCCGCGTATGGACTGTTCTCCGGCAGCGAGTTGGCCCGCTGGTTTGCGGCCATCCTTGTCGCCATCAACCTGCTCGGCCAGTTTGCGTGGTTTCCGGCCTACCCGCTGTGGAGCCTGGTGGTGATCGCGCTGGACGTCGCGGTGCTGTTCGCGCTGACCGCGCGCTGGAACGAAGCGCGCCTGGGCTGACGGGGCCGGATCTGGGATCGCACCGTCCGCGCTGCCGGCCGACGGAGACAGTCCTGACCGGCCGGGAGGTGATCCGCATCCCTCCCGGCCGGTCAGCGGCCAGGCCAGCGGCGGCGCGATGGGCGGCAGCACGACACGCGACGGCATCACTTCCGACGGGGTGCGGGCGTTGACGACCGGCGTGCGTCGGGTGATATCACCATGCCAAGGACCTGCCCGATCAGGATCACCGCCAGCATCAGCGGCACCGGGGCGCAATACGGTCGGAGGATGACCCGGACCATCATGCGCTCGAGCAGCGGACCCCCGCCCGATTGGGTCAGCTGCGCGACAACTCCGCGGCCCGTGTCTGGGTCGCCGCGTCTGCACCGCGGCGCGGCGCGATCCGCGCGCGCAAGGACCGGCACCGGCACCGTGACATCGGGGGCTCTTTACACCCGCGTCAGCCGCGGTTACGTTCCGTAGGCGACCCTGCGTCGTCGTCCCGACCGAATTAGGATGGTCGGGTGCCCCATGGGGACCCGTCTCCCGCCGATCCAAGTGAGGTTGCCGTGGCGCTGTCCGCCGCCGCCACAGCGAGCATCGTCGTGACCGATCCGCCGGCGCGCACGCCGGCCGACGGCCGGGCATAACCGCCGATGCGCGCCCTCGCACGATGGTGCATCGCGCATCGCCTTTGGGTCGTGACGGCGTGGGTCGTGATCGCGGTGGTCACGACGGTGATCGCACAGTCGGTGGGACCGAGTTACGCGACCGTCTACAGCCTGCCCGGCACCGAGACCCAAAAGGCCCACGACCTACTCGCCAAGGAGTTCACCGCTCAAAGTGGCGACGTCGATCAGATCGTGTTCCACGTCTCGCAGGGCACCATCGACTCCCCGGCCGTGCAGGCCGCGATCACGCCCGTGTTGGAGCGGGTCAGCACCCTGCCGCACGTCGACGCCGTCATCAGCCCCTATAGCCCGGCCGGGGCGGTCCAGGTCTCGCGCGACCGGATGACCGCCTTCGCGACGATCAACTACAACGAGCCGGCGAACCAGATGGGCGCCGCGACAGGCCAGCCGGTCCTGTCGCTGGTCAAATCCATTCACGTGCCGGGCCTGCAGGTCGCGGCCGGAGGTCAGGTCATCGAACAGGCCGAAGGGTTCAGCGTCGGCCCGGCCACCGAGGTCGGCGCCGTCGCGGCCCTGATCATCCTGCTCATCACGTTCGGATCGCTCACCGCGGCCGGGATGCCGCTGATTACCGCCGGGCTGGCGCTGTTCACTGGCGTCGCCATGATCGCGTTCGCCACGTACGTGACCGCCGTGCCCAACGTCGCGACCGACCTGGCGTTGATGATCGGGCTCGGCGTCGGCATCGACTATTCGCTGTTCATCGTCACGCGCTTCCGCGAGGAATACCTGGTGTCCGGTGACACCAACGAGGCGGTGATCGCCGCGATGGACACCTCGGGGCGGGCGGTGTTGCTCGCCGGAGCGACGGTGGTGATCGCGCTGCTCGGGATGTTCGCGACGGGCGTCGCGTTCATGTACGGCCTGGCCATCGCGGCGGTGATCGTTGTGCTGCTGACCGTGATCGCCGCGCTGACGCTGCTCCCGGCGATCCTCTCGCGCTTCGGACACCGGCTCGTCCGCAAGGGGGCGCTGCGGTCCCGTTTGGGCCGGCATCACTCCCACGACACCGACGCACCGGCTGACGGCGACGCCGTCGCCGTCCCGACACGTTCGTTCTGGCGCAGTTGGAGCCATGTCGTCCAGCGCGGGGCGTGGCCCCTGGCGATCGGGTCCCTGGTCGTGATGCTGTTGCTGCTCGTCCCCTTGAGCGCACTCCGGCTGGACAGCAGCGACGCCGGCAACGATCCGACGACGACCAGCACGCGCCAGTCGTTCGACATGCTGGCCCGGGGGTTCGGGCCGGGCTTCAACGGCCCGCTGCTGATCGTGGCCGAGTTGCCGCACGCCGCCAGCGCCGCGGACCTGCCCGCGTTGCGCGATCTGGCCCTGTCGACACCTGGCATCGGCGCCGTGACCCAACCGCGGATCGCGCCCTCCGGCAGCGTCGCGGTGATGCAGGCGTTTCCGACCTCGGCGCCGCAGGATCAAGCGACGACCAACCTGGTCAACCACCTTCGTGGCAACGTGTTGCCGCCGTTCACGCACCAGACCGGGGTCACCGTCCTGGTCGGAGGATTCACCGCCGGGGCGATCGACTTCTCGAACGTGCTCTCAAGCAAGATGCCCTTGTTCCTCGGGATCGTGATCCTGCTCTCGGCGGTGCTGTTGTTCGTGATCTTCCGGTCGATCGTGATCCCGATTCAGGCGGCGATCATGAACCTGCTGACGATCGGCGCATCGCTCGGCGCAACCGTGGCCGTGTTCGAGCAGGGGCACTTCGCCAGCGTGTTCGGGGTCCAGAAGGGCCCGATTGAGGCGTGGATCCCGGTAATCATGTTCGCCGTGGTCTTCGGGCTCTCGATGGACTACGAGGTGTTTTTGATCTCGCGCATTCGCGAGGAATGGGTCCGCAACGGCGACGCCTCGGAGGCCGTGGCCGACGGCGTGGCGCTGACCGGACGGGTGATCACCGCGGCCGCGGCAATCATGATCGTCGTGTTCCTGTCGTTTACCCTCGGCAACGAGCGCACGCTCAAGGAATTCGGCTTCGGTCTGGCGGTCGCCGTGTTCGTGGACGCGATCATCGTCCGGTGCATGCTGTTGCCCGCGAGCCTCGAGCTGTTGGGACCGATCACGTGGCGCCTGCCGCGCTGGATTGATCGGCGCCTACCCCATTTCACCATCGAGGGCGCGACGGCGCGTCCGGCCGTCGCCGACGAGGACGAACCGGCACCGACCCCGACCGGGCCGACCGCCTCGCAGTAGCCCGGTGCACCGCATCCCGTGCCATCCGCGCGGGCGATGTTTATGCCGTGGCCTACGGGGCGGGCGGCGGATTCGGCCCGTAGGCGACCGAGAATGCCCCGGCGGCGCCGTCGAATGAGGATGGGCTCGACACCACCGCGTCGTTTTGGACCATGAACAGCCGGTCGAGGGCGACGGGAACCCCCAATCCGATGCTGAGGCCGCTGAAGGTCACGCGCGGGGCATAGACACCGAGCGTGACCACGGAGCTGCCGATCGACGGCGCCTCGACGATCCATTCCGCCGAGGTCTGCTGACCCTGGTACGGCTGCATGGTCGTAAACGTCTGACCGGTGGTGTTGTCGGTCTCGGTGATCTGCCACGTCGCGAGGTCGGGCTGCTCCTGGATGGCGACGGTGATGCTGTCGCCAACGGCCACGGGCATCGAGGGGATCGGCGTCTCCGATGCCGGGAGGATCTCCCACCACGGCGTGATCACCGCGTGGCCGAGTTTCGGGATGTACTGCTCGTCGATGCCTGCCTGGATCAACGTGTTGTCGGAGTTCCCGTCGACCCCGACCCATTCGGTGGTGTCCGATAAGCCCGGGGTCGGGCTGAGGGCCGGCACGTTGAAGGTCCCGCGGGCCCCCGTGATCCCGAAGCCCTCGAACACGTATCCGGACCAGTTGCTGGAGGTGTTCGGATCCCCGCGCTGGGCGAGCGCTTGACGGACGACGACCACCTGGCGGCGGCGGTTGCGCGCGGTGAAGCGAAAGATCCAGCGTCGGGCCAGAACGGTCCGCGGAACGCGTGCGACGTACGAACCGCGACATGCGACGGGTACCGGATTGCGCCCGCTCCAGAACGCCGGCGCGACAGCGAGCGTGCAGGACGTGGCGCCGGACGCCGCCAGATGGATCGTCACCGTACCGCCGGTGTAGGCCACGCTCGTGGTGGACACCGCGATGCGGGCCGTCTCACACGCGCGCCGCCCCCGTGTGACCGAACATGTCCGCGCCGACACCGCCGCCGAGGCGGCCGACGCCACGGCGGCGCTGCACGCGAGCACCACCGCGACGCCGAGCACGAGCCGCCGCAGTCGCGCGGCAGTCGCGTCACCGGCCTCGGTGACACGCGCGTGCGGATTGACACGATTTGCCGGCAAAGATACCCTCGCTTCGTCACGGACGATACAATCCTGGAGGCTCTCGTGCTCGATGACGACTCCCATCCGACGCCGAAGTCCTTGGCGAGGCGCCTGACGCCATCGCCATCCATGATCGTCGCCGCATGCGCGCTGCTGCTCGCCGGCAGCGGCGTGGGCGTCGCGGCGACCAAACTCATTAGCGGCTCCCAGATCCGCAACGGCACGATCACGGGTGCCAAGCTTCATAATCGCACCATTACCGCCGGCAAGCTGGCATCCGGTGTGGTCAAGGCATATCCCTTTGTCGTCGCCCCGCAGGACGAGGGCTTCTACTTCAGCGACCCGCAAAACAGCGTCGCTGCACGCGTGCTCCGGAGCGGCGGAGCCGTGGGAACAGTTGGTCTGACCATCACGCATCCCCAAACGGGGGTGTACTGCATCGGCATCGGATCGACGGTGTCACCATTGTCCAATTTCGCGACGGCCACTCCCGACTTCAGCAACGACGACACGGCGACACCCGTCCCAGGGATCGGGTACGTGACAAGCCAAGTCGAGTTGGCGTCGGCGGCCCCACACTGCGCGGGGCAGTTCGAGGTCAACACCTTCGTCGAGGGAACGATCGGGGTATCGGCGGCGTCCAAGCTGCCACTCGCCATGACGATCCACCCGGCGGCCGGCGCAAAGCATTCCTGAACGGCCGAGTCGGACGGCGCCGCGACGCGGCGCCGTCCGCGGGCACAGCAGGGGGTGACCGGCGGCGGCCGAGCCCAACCGACCAGCGTCAGACGGCCTCCGGGCCACGCCGACGCCGGCCGCCGCGCGTGCGACAGGCACCGCTCAACCGGCCACGCCGGATGCCGATTCCCCCGGTCGAGTGCTTTCCGTTGCGGACGGGCCGTGCAACTATCGCGTCATGAGTATCGACGCCAACCCGCGGGCACCCGCCCATCGCGCGCCGGGTCCGGCAGCCGCCGACGGCCGGGTGGCTGAATCCACCATGAGCGGCGTCCCGCTCGACGCGGTCTACGGGACCGAGGCGCTCGGGGTGCCCGGCGCGTACCCGTATACCCGCGGTCCGTACGCGAGCATGTACCGGGACAAGCTGTGGACGATGCGGATGTTCGCCGGCTTCGGCCTGGCAGCCGACACGAACCGTCGCTTTCACGACCTGCTTGACGCCGGCGTGACGGGGCTCTCGACCGCGTTCGACATGCCGACGCTGATGGGCCGGGACTCGGACCACCCCTGGGCCGTCGGCGAGGTCGGCCGGGCCGGCGTCGCGGTCGACACCCTCGCCGACATGGACGAGCTGTTCGCCGGGATCGATCTTGGCGGCGTGACGACATCGATGACGATCAACGGCCCCGCCGTGAGCGTGATGGCGATGTACGTCGCGATCGCCGACCGTCGCGGGACCGCCCGCAGCGCCCTGGGCGGGACGCTCCAGAATGACATCCTCAAGGAGTTCCAGGCCCAGAAGGAGTACATCTTCCCGCCGGCGCCATCGGTGCGCCTGGTCACCGACCTGATGCGCTTCGCGCGTGCCGAGATGCCGCGCTGGCATCCGGTCTCCGTGTCGGGGTACCACATCCGTGAGGCGGGCTCGACAGCCGCCCAAGAGCTCGGGTTCACCCTCGCCAACGGGTTCGCGTATCTCGAGGCGGCGATCCGCTCTGGCTTGACGGCCGACGAGGTCGCGCCGCGCATGTCCTTCTTTTTCAACGCGCACTCGGATTTTTTCGAGGAGATCGGCAAGTACCGCGCCGCGCGCAGAATCTGGGCCCGCTGGCTGCGCGAGCGCTGGGGCGCCCGCGACGAACGCGCGTTGCGACTGCGCTTTCACGCCCAGACCTCCGGTGTCTCGCTCACGGCCCAGCAGCCGGAGGTCAACATCGCGCGCGTCGCCCTCCAGGCGCTGGCGGCGGTACTCGGCGGGACCCAATCGCTGCACACCGACGCCTACGATGAGGCGCTCGCCCTCCCGACCGAGCATGCGGCGCGCATCGCGCTCCGCACCCAGCAGGTCATCGCCCATGAGACCGGCGTCCCGGCCGTCGCGGATCCGCTCGGCGGATCGGCATACGTCGAGTGGATGACCGACGAGCTCGAGCGACAGGCCGAGGCGATCTTCGCCCACATCGACGAGCTCGGCGGCGGCTCGATGCTCGATGGGGCCATCGCCGGAATCGAAAACGGGTACTTCGTCGGCGAGATCGCCGATGCCGCCTACCGGTTCGAGCGCGAGGTCACGACGGGCGAGCGGATCATCGTGGGGGTCAGCGACTTTACCGAGGGCGCCGCCAGCCAGCCATCGCTCCAGAGCATCGATCCCAAGATCGAAGCCGAGCAGCGTGCGCGCCTGGATGCCGTCCGGCGTGCGCGATCGGGCGACGACGTCGCGCGGGCCCTGGACGGCGTGGCGACACACGCCAGGGACCCGGTGCGCAACGTGATGCCGGCCGTCATCGATGCCGTGCACGCCTACGCGACGCTGGGCGAGATCACCGCGGCGCTCGAGTCCGTATTCGGTACCTATACCGAGGCGGCCATCGCGTGACGCCCGACGGGCTGCCGATCCGCATACTGCTCGCCAAACTCGGGTTCGACGGGCACGACCGCGGCCTGAAGGTGATCGCGCGGTCCCTGCGCGATGCCGGCTGCGAGGTGGTGTACCTCGGCCTGCGCCAGACCACGGAGTCGGTCGTGATCGCCGCCGAGCAGGAAGATGTGGCGGTCATCGGCATCTCCATGCACAACGCCGGCCACCTCACCCTCGGCCCGATGATGGTTCAGGCCGTCGCCGACGCCGGACTGGACATCCCAGTGATCATCGGCGGCATCGTCCCGGCGGCCGACGTCCCGACGCTCAAAGCGGCCGGGATCTTCGACGTGCTCGGGCCGGGCACGCCACTCGAGACCGTCGTCGCAACCGTGCATGCCGCGGCAGCCGCCCACCCCGGATCCTCCGTGTGAGCGAGGGTGGCGCACCGGACGCACTCCTGGCGGAGGCGACCGCCGGCAGCCGCCGCGCACTCGGGCGACTGATCACCATCGCCGAGTCGGGCGGCCCGTCCGCCGATGCACTCGATCGGGCGATGGTCGGGAGGCCGGGTCCGGGCTGGATCGTCGGCATCGTCGGCGCACCGGGCGTGGGCAAGTCCACCCTCACCGGACGGCTCGCGGCCGGCGCGGCGGGCGGGCGACCTGCCGAGGGCGCCCCTCGGGTCGCGGTGATCGCCGTCGATCCGTCGTCGCCGCTGACCGGCGGGGCGATCCTCGGCGACCGCATCCGGATGCAGGGCCTGGGCGACCCCCGGGACGTGTTCGTCCGCTCGATGGCGCACCGCGGTGCCGCGGGCGGTCTTGCCGGCGCGGTCCCGATCGCCGTGCGGGTCCTCGGTGCGGTGGGCGTCGAGGTCGTCATCGTCGAGACGGTCGGCGTCGGGCAGATCGAGCTCGAGATCGTTCACGTCGCCGACACGGTCATCGCCGCGCTGAGCGCCGGCTGGGGCGACGCCATCCAGGCGAGCAAGGCCGGACTGCTCGAGGTCGCCGACCTGCTGGTCGTCAATAAGGCCGACCGTCACGGCGCCGCGGACGCCGTGCGCGATCTTGAGCAGATGCTCGATGCCGGAACTGCGACCGCGCTCGGCCCGGACGAGACGTGGCGCCCGCCGGTGCTGACCACCGTGGCCACCGCCGGAACGGGCGTCGCCGAACTCTGGACGGCCGCGACGGCACACCGTGCCTGGCTGATCGCCACGGACCGGCTCGCGCGCCGACGCGATGACCGGCGGCGGCACGAGATCGGCAGGCGGGCCATCGACATCCTCGCGCATGAGGTCGACCAGCGGGTCGCGGCCCTCGGTCCGACGGCCGCCGCCGCGACCCCCGAGGAGGCGGCGCGGCGCGTGGTACGCCAGGTCCGCGCGGGCGGCGACTAGCTCCGCGCCGACCTCACGGCCTTGGCGGCGCGCCCGAGCCGCGCCCGAGACCCGAACGGTGTGCCGAAGGCCACGCTACCGTTCCACCACGGCTCCGGTGCCCATCGCGACCGCCGCCACCTGCGGGTGCCGGCCTGGCGGGTATCAGATGGCCGTTTTGACAAAAGCCCCGGGCCGACGGCGACGTGGCTCTGGCGACGACCACCCGGGAGCGCCGATGCGCCGCCGCAATGCAACCGCCCACACCTCGCAGCAACCCACCACGCACTGGCGTCCCGGCCGGCGATCCGGCGCGACCCTCGCCGTCGTTGGAGTCCTCGGGGCGGTCGCAGCCGGAGGCGCGACGGCAGGCGCGACCACCGTGCTCACCTCGTGGACCGTGTACCACGGCACCCCCTCGGGATCCGGCGTCGGGACCGCGGTGGCATCGGTGAATACGGGCTCCCGTGCCTGGACCTCGCCCGTGCTGTCCGGGCAGCTGTACGGCGAGCCGCTCGTCTCGAACGGGAAGATCTACGTGGCCACCGAGGCGAACCGGGTCTACGAGCTCTCGCCGGCGACCGGCAAGATCCTGTGGTCGCGGCGCATTGCCACGCCCGTGCCGGCGTCGGCGCTCCCGTGCGGCGACATCGCACCGACGGTCGGCATCACCGGGACCCCGGTCATCGACGCGACACGGCACGAGATTTTCGTCGTCGCCGACGAGTGGGTGCACCGCCACCCGGAGCACGTCCTGGTCGGCCTCAACACGTCCAATGGGAAGATCCGGATGGTCCGCGCGGTCGACCCTCGGGGGCAGGACCCGGCGCTGTTGTTGCAGCGCACCGGACTGAACCTCGATGCCGGCCAAGTGGTCTTCGGCTTCGGGGGCAACGACGGGGACTGCGGCAACTACCGCGGCAGGGTGGTCACGGTGCGCGAGACCGGCGGAACACCGCGCATTTTCACCATCGATGCCGGTGCCGGCGAACGCGAGGGGGCGATCTGGATGGGTGGCGCCGCGCCGGAAGTCGACGCCAAGGGCCACATCTGGGTCGGGGTCGGCAATGGCTCGGTGACCTCCAGCCGCCGCACGTTCGACCACAGCGACGCGGTGCTCGAGTTCACGAGCGGGCTGCACCTCACCCAGTACTTCGCACCTGGCACGTGGGCGCAGGACAACGCCAGTGACAACGACCTCTCGACGGCGCCGGCCCTGCTCGCCGACGGCAAGGTCGTCGCCGCCGGCAAGTCGCGCACCGCGTACCTGCTCAACGCCAACCACCTGGGCGGCATCAACCACCAGCAGGCGACCCTGCCGGGGCTCTGCGGCTCGATCATCGCCGGCGGTGACGCCGTCGTGGGAACGACGGTGTACCTGCCGTGCCTGTCGGGTCCGGTGGCACTGCGCGTCACGACCTCGCCGGCGTCGCTGCAGGTCCGCTGGCGCGCGCACGTCGGCGGCGGGCCGCCGATCGTGGTCGCCAACCGAGTCTGGACGATCGGGCAGGACGGGATGCTTTACGGGCTCGATCCGGCCTCGGGCGCGGTCCGTCAGCAGGCCGCGATCGGTGCCGTCGCCAACCACTTCCCCACGCCGAGCGCGGGCGTCGGCCTGCTGCTCGCCCCGGCGGCAAACCGCGTCGTCGCCTTCCGGGCGGCGCCGACGGGGTCCGCGCGGTTGCATGGCGCGGGGCTGGCGCCGGTGTTCGGATCCGACGGCGCCGGACCGTGGGCAGCGGGTGCCGGTGCGCTGGCGGCGGCGTTCGCGCTCGCGGGTCTCGGCCGGTCCAGCCGGCGGCGGCGCAGCGCGCGCCTGGGTGACTAGGCGGGCGGCCGCCGGCATCGCGCGCGCGACGACGCGATGAGGTGCGCGCGGCCCCTCACACGCGTGCCGACGCGGCCACGGCCACACCCGCGGTGGGGCGCGCTCGCGCTGGGTGCCGGGCTCAT
>JADGPF010000054.1 GCA_017882585.1 Thermoleophilia bacterium | reverse complement strand
GTAATGCTCGCAGTCGGCGACGGTGCGCAAGGTGTGCAAGCGCGGCAGGTTGGCAGCGCCGAGGAAGAAGCCGGAGTCGCCGTTGATCGGCATCAAGTACGCGCCGCGCTCGATCGCCGAGATCCGCGCACGGATCTGCTCGGCCAGCACCGCTGCGCTGACGCGATCGGCGGCTGGCAACTCGGCTCGCGGCACCGCCGACAGCTCTGCCGCGATCGCGCGCCAGTGCTCGAGGTGCCGGCGCTGCGTCTCCGTGTCAACGCGGTCGAGTCGGTCGTCGGCGTCGCGCACGCCGGCGCTGCTTGCGAGCAGCGGGAACTCGTGCAGCCGCCAGGTCCACTCGCGGTCGACCAGGGCGTGGAACGCATCCGCGGGCGGCCGCATATGCGCCGCGCATCCGCCGCACAGCACGGCCAGACAGCACCACCACCGGATCGAGCGCCGCCGGGCGAGCGGGATGCGCGGCGGATGAGGCCTTGCCCTGCCGGCCTTTGCCGGACCAGCCAGCGAGCGGCCCACGCGTATTGCGAACGAGACATCGTGCGAGGCGGCCACGGCGCGAGCATAGACGAGCGCGACGGTCGACGCGACGAGGAGGGAGCTGCGACAGGTGGTGTTCCGATTGATGCTCCACCGCGGCACCGACATCGTGGGACTGGCCAACACGTCTCGATTGCGCGATGCTCTGGTTGGTTCACGTCTTGCGCCGATGCTCGTGGTGTCGGGAACAGGCGAGGGGCGTAGTCATCGACAGGACGGATTCCATGCCAGCAATCACCGTACGAGCTGCCTTTTGCGCCGGTCTGGCGCTTTGCCTGGTGGCGGGCGCGCGCGTCGCCCATCCAGCACCTCTGCCCGCTCCGGACCCGAATCACTGGATGCCGGTCCAGGTCACGTGGGACCAGAAGATCGTCATGCGCGATGGCGTGCGGATCAGCGCGACGATCTATCGCGACCCCAAGCAGACCAAGCCGGTGCCGGCGATCATGGCGATGACGCCGTACATCGCCGAAGGGCTCGCCAAGCGAGGTACGTACTACGCCCAGCACGGCTACGTGTTCGTCGCGGTCGACTCGCGCGGCCGCGGCAACTCGGATGGTGCGTTCATCCCCGGGCGTGTCGAGGCCAAGGACGGCTACGACGCGATCGAGTGGATCGCCAGGCAGCCGTGGTGTAACGGTCAGGTGGCGACGATGGGCGGATCCTGGCTGGGCTTCACGCAGTGGAGCATCGCCAAGGAGTTCCCGCCGCACCTCAAGGCGATCGCGCCCACCGCGTCGGTCTACCCCGGCGTCGACTATCCCCATCGGTTCGGCATCATCGGGGCGTACACGCTGCGCTGGCTGACCTACGTCCACGGTCGGACGCTGAACACCGGACCGTTCGAGAACATCGACCTGTGGCGAAATGCAGTCTACGAGCAGGTGACCAGCGGGCGCGCGTTCGAGGATCTCGAGGACATCACCGGCATGAAGGGCACGGTGTTTCGCACCTGGCTGGCTCATCCACGCGAGGACGCATACTGGCAAGCGATCACGCCGCGCCCGGAGGACTACGCGAAGCTTCGCATTCCGATTCTCACGGTGACCGGGCATTACGATGCTGACCAGCTCGGTGCGCTGACCTACTACGACCGCCACATGGCCCATGGCGCCAAGGACGTCACCGCGCGGCACTGGCTGGTGATCGGCCCGTGGGACCACGGTGGCACGCGCAACCCGAAGGCGGAGCTCGGCGGCGTGAGCTTCGGGCCCAGCGCGGTGATGGATATGGACGAGCTGGCGAGGGCCTGGTTCGATCACGTGCTCAAGGGCGGCCCGGCGCCCGACTTCCTGAAGGATCGCGTTGCCTGCTTCATCGCCGGCCGCAACACCTGGGTGTATGCATCCGAGCTCAAGCAGCTCGAGGGGTCCGCGACGAAGCTCGATCTCGACCTGACCGGGGCGGCTGGCGGCGATGTGACCCGGGGCGGGCACCTGGCGGCCCAGGCACCCGCCGCGCCGGCCAGCGTCGTGCTCAGCTCGGATCCGCGGTTCCTCCGCCCGCACGACGAGATCGACGCCGACCCCGCGGACGTGCCGTACCTGAAGGATCAGCGCGACACCTACAGGAACCGGCCCAGTCAGGTCGTCCTGCACAGCGCGCCGTTTCCCGCGGAGACCGTGCTCGCCGGCAGGGCGCGCCTGCGCCTCCAGATCGCATCCGACCAGCCCGACGCAGATCTCTTCGTACAGCTGTCGGAGGTGCTACCCGACGGCACCGCGATCGAGCTCTCCGAGACCGCGGTCCGGCTGCGTTACCGCGCCGGTGGCGTCGCCGCGACCCCGATGGTCCCCGGCAAGCCCGAGCTGATCCAGGTCCCGGCGTTCGGCTTCTTCGCGCGCGCGATCGCCAAGGGCAGCCGGCTGCGCCTCGCCATTGACGCCGCGCCCAGCTACTGGAGCGCGCAGCGCAACAGCCACACCGGGGGCGACCTGGCCAAGGAGCCGATCGCGAAGGCGCGGGTCGCGAAGATCACGTTGCTGACCGGGCCCGAAAGTGGCAGCGCGCTGGAGCTGCCGCGTCCCGACGAAGCGGTGCTGCAGCGCAAGGACGAGCCGGTCAATCGCCGGTGAACGCCGCGAGCCCGGCGTCGGGTTTGATGGCGGTGAGGAGCGTCCGGCTGGCGATCGCGAAGGTCTGCGCGACGCCGGGCAGCGAGGGGGCGACGATCACGATCGGGGCGGTGGGCGCGGGAGGGATGTGATGAGCTCGACGCTGATCCACCGCGACGGTGATCGCGGCGGGCCCGCACCGGCGGCGAGCACCGGAACGCAGAAGTCATGGCGCGCGATCACGAGCTCGGGGCCGCCGGGGCGATCCAGACGATCAGCCCGGCAATGTCGTCGCCGAGGAACAGCCGCCCGTCGGCGGCAAACCCCACCGCCGCGGGGCGTCCGTGGTCCTGCCGGCCGTCGTCCCAGCCCGACGCGAGCTCGAGGAAGCCATCGCCGCCCGGGAGGTTCGACGTCCGGATCGGCTCGCCAGTCGCCGCGTCGGTCGGGATCGCGATCACCCGGGCGCCGACGTAGCTGCCCACCCGACCATGCAGCGCGACGATCGCCGCGTTCTGGAACGGGGCCGGCCAGCTGCTCGGTGCGAAGTCGAGCCCGAACGGCGTGTTGCCAATGATGAAGCCATCGGTCTCCTCCGTGACTCCGCTGCAGTCGGGCGTCGGGACGATATCCGGGTACGGGATCCCCTTCGACGCGCAGCACGGGAAGCCCCAGTCGTCGTTCGCGCCGTCGCGCACCGGCACGAGCTTCTCCCGGCCGCCCTCGTCGCCGGAGCCGTCCTTTGCGAGCTCCAGCGCGAAGCATCGTCCCTTGCCGGGATTGCAGCGGACGGCGATCGGGTTGCGGAACCCGCGCGCGATGACCGTGCCGACCGGGGCGCCGCCGGCCGCCGACGTGACGTGGACGATCGCACCGCGCACCGGCAGCGGCGACTGGCACTGGTCGTCCTGTTCGCCACCGTTCAGGACATAGAGGCTGCCGTCGTCCGCGACGTCCATCGCCTTCGGCCAGTGCAGCGTGGGTTGCGCGGGGACGACCGCCGCCATGTCGATCATCATCGCCCCCGGGCTCGCCGGCGCGCGGTCGCCGGCGCGATACGGCACGCGCATCACCATGGCCGCGTCCTGGTAGTAGAAGAAGCCGTCCGGCGAGAACGCCATTCCCTGGGTCTCGGCGACGTGGTCGACGAACCGGACGAGACCGTCGCTCGAGCCATCGTGGTCGTCGTCCGGAAGCACGACGATCGCCCCGAGACCGCCGTCGCCGCCACCGGCCGTGCTCTGACTGGGCGACGCTGCAAACAGCTCCCCGCTCGGGGCGACCTTCACCTGGCGGACGTGCGGCACCGTCGCGTAGGCGTGGGCGCAGAAGCCGACCGGCAGCTTCATCCACGAGATGTCCGGGCCGAGTGTTGCCGCACCTGGGACCCGGGTCGGCCCACCTGCCTCCCAGACGATGGAGCCCGGGAGGCCGCACGGCCCGTTCGGGATCACGCTCGGGGGAGGCAGCGAGACGTCAGTGGGGCCGGGGCACGCGGCCACTGCGCACAGCATGAAGCCAAGCCCACCGATCTCGATCGCCACTCGTGCACCGCAACGAACCTCTGCCATCCCGCAGACACTATCGTCGGAGTGCCGCCCCGGCAAGCAGCACCGACCCGGCATGTCGGGGACGACGGTGACGCTGACCGCGACCCCGGCCGCTGACTCCACGTTCATGGGTGGAGTGGCGGGTGTGGCGGGACCGGCACCCCTCCGACTGCACGGAAGTCTACAATGCTGGCACAATCATCACGTTGACACCGATCCTGGCAAGCGGCGATGTGATCACGGACTGGTCGGGGTCTGCAGCACGCAGCGCCCGACCTGTACGTTCACCTTGACGTCGTCCATCACGATCTCTATTTCCTTCGACTAGCGGAAATGCCGATCAGATAGCGCTAAGCCCTCGACGGGAATCCGGAGTTTCGGCAGGTGGCGCGAGGACTATACGCTTGGCGCCGCCGGCGCCGGGAAGGAGCACGCGGTGAGCCGCTTCGGTCCCATCGACCCGTTCTACCGCGCCGTCGAGGAGGGGATGGCGCGTGAGCGGATCGAGCGGTTCGCCCCGGCCGACGCCGAACGCTACCGCCTGCAGATGCTCGCCAGGCCGCTGCCGCCGCCCATCGTCGACCGCGACCCGGGCGACGAGGACGACCTCGAGTGCCGGAGCACGCGGTGAGGGACTGGCTCATCCCGGCCGTGACCGCCCGACAGAAATACATCGCCACCTCACCGGCGCTGGAGCAGCGACTCGGGCAGCAGGGCATCCCATCGCAAGGTCGTTTCGATGAGCCGCCGCCGTCGTGCGACGGCGTTCAGGTGGCCCGGCAAGTCATGCGCGACGTCCCGGTGCAGCCAGATCCACAAGATAGGATGGCCATCGCTCACATCGACCGCCGCCCGGACAGGCGTGCCGAAGTCGACGTGGAGCGAGCCGAACTGATCGTCATGGGCGACGAGCGCGATCTGCTCGAACAGCCGGAGCTTGGGGGCTCGC
>JADGPF010000053.1 GCA_017882585.1 Thermoleophilia bacterium | reverse complement strand
GCGGGGACGGTGGACGACCCCCGCCAGATGGAGCGCCTCGTACGGGACGGGGTCAACGGCATCCTCACCAACCGCCCGGGCGTCCTTGCCGGCGTGCTGCGTGCACACGACGCGGGCCGCGCCTAGCCCGGCCGCGTCGCTCCCGGACGGCGCGCGGGCCCGTAGATGGCCGGTCGGCCGGTGACGAGGCCCCAGAACTGGTCTCCGAAGTCGAAGTGCCACCACTCTTCGGGGTAGTTGGTAAACCCCTGGGCATGCATGGCCCAGTACAGCCGCCGTCGCAGCTCGCGCACCGGTGAGTCCACGTGTTCAAAGGCATGCGTCTCGGCTTCGGGTACGAACGCGTCGAACGAGGTGCCGAGATCGCGCACGGTGCCATCGGCGAAGCCGAGCGTCAGGTCGACCGCGCCGCCGGTCAGATGTGGCGGCGGTGCCATGATCGATCGGCTCGGCGGGGTGACGTAGCGCGCGGCGGCGAACTCCAGGGCATCCGCCGGCATCCCGGGATGCACGGCAATCAATTCGGCCAGGTAGGCGTTGAACAGTGCGGCCTGGACCTCGAGCGGCCGGTACGCGTCCCAGACGACCAGTGTGTACCCGTCCGGAAGCCCACGCGCCACCCGCTCCAGGCGACCGGCGACGCCCTCACGCACCCACGAGCGCTCGAGGCTGCCAGGGAGCCCCCAAGCGTGGTACTGGGCGCGATCGACGATGCGACTGTCGATGGCATCGACCGGCACGAGCGGCTCGTCGGACGCGGTGATGTCGACCGCGCGCCAGCCATCGTTGGAATGCAGCCCGGGAATCGGGTCTAGGTGCCCCATTCACGCGCCTCGATGATCCCGTGGGCCGGGGCGCCGGCCGCGATGGCGATGAACGGCTCCGCGACGCTGCGCGGGTGCGGCACGCTCGCAGGGTCCTCGGCGGGATACGCGGCACTGCGCATCTCTGTACGCACACCGCCGGGGTTGATCGCGACACAGCGCACGCCGCTCGCGGCGAACTCGTCCGCGAGCATCTGCGAGGCGATGTTCAGCGCCGCCTTGGTCAGGCCGTAGGTGCCCCACCGCGCGCGGCCTGCCGCGCCCGAGGTCACGTTGATGATGACCGCGTCATCGGCGAGGGCGTCACCCAGCTCGGCGACCAGCCCCACGGGTCCGGCGACATTGATCGCGAGTGCGTCGATGAGCGCCTCCCCGTGCGTGGCAGTCAGCGGGCCGCGCTCACCCAGCACCGCAGCGTTGTTGACGATGACATCCACACGCCCGAGTTCCGTCCGCGCCTCGTGCGCGGCGGCGCGCACCGAGGCGGGGTCGCCGAGCTCGAGCGCCACGGTCCGGGC
Organism: Thermoleophilia bacterium; assembly: GCA_017882585.1. Taxonomy (GTDB): domain Bacteria; phylum Actinomycetota; class Thermoleophilia; order Miltoncostaeales; family Miltoncostaeaceae; genus CAITWD01. Next base: position 31,477 of record JADGPF010000053.1, on the reverse strand, counting down.
GACCCGCCCGGGCTGACCCGCGGCGGACCGCTCAAGCGCATCGAGGTGGGCCAGCTCCCGCGCCGTCACGACCAGAATCGCGCCCTCGCGCAGGTACGCCTCGGCGATGACCCGGCCGATGCCGCGAGACGCGCCCGTCACGACCGCGCGCACTCCACTCAGGCGCAGCGGGCTCATGAGGCGAGCGGGCGTGATCGCGCGGGCGAACCCGCGTCGATCAGGTCCGGAACTTGACCGGGCGGGCCTGCGGGTCCGGCGGCTGCGGGATTTCCCGCGGCTGGCTTGCCGGCTGCGTGCCCGCGACGCTGGCGACGTACGCGGCGATGTTCGCGGCATCCTGTCCGGAGACCAGATTCCGCGGCATCGGCGGCTGCGCGAGGCTGATCCACTGCTCAACCAGCTGTTTCATGCCGTTGGATTTGAAGCCTGCCTGCCGGGCGGCGCCAAACGAATCGTCAAGGTTGGGTCCGACTTGGCCCTGGGTGCCCGCGTCGCCAAGCATGTGGCATCCACCGCACAGTTGGGTGAACTGCTGCTTGCCCTTGGCCAGATCGTCGGCATTGTTCGATGACGACCCGCATCCGGCCACGACCACCACACCAGCAATCAGTGCAACGCCAAGCAATCCTCGGCGGACTCGTCCCATGTGCCGTCCTTCGATCATAGGAGGTACACCAAGCAAAACAGGATCACCCAGACGACGTCGACGAAGTGCCAGTACAGCGACGAGGCCCACAGCACGGTCGCCCGTTCGGCGGTGAACTCGTGACGGCGCCGCGAGCGTACATAACAAATCGTCAGCAGGGTGAGGCCGACGATGACGTGGAGTCCGTGAAGCCCGGTGAGCGAGTAGAAGGTCGAACCGAACGCTTGGTCGCGCGGGCTGAATCCCAGGTGCCAGTACTCGTTGAACTGGATCACGAGGAAGGTCAGGCCCAGGAAGATCGTCACCAAGAGGCCACGCTCTAACGACTTGCGGTCACCGGTCTTCTGCAAACGGTGCTCGCCCCACCAGAGCGTGAAGCTCGAGGACACCAGGAAGAGCGTGTTGACGCCGGTGACCGCGACGGGCAGCACGTACTTCTTGCCGGTGACCGGGTCGATGGGCGGCCAGACGTTGTTCGCGACGTTGAACCGCACCATGAAGTACGCGGTGAAAAACGATGCGAACAGCATCGCCTCGGAGCCGAGGAACAGCAGCATCGCGAACGTGCCCTGGCTCATGTGCCGCGGCTGTTCGTCCGCCGGACCCCCGCCGTGGAGGTCGGCGCCCAACGTGACGTTCTCTGTGGTCATCGGCCCTCCGAGGCGCCCGACGGCGTCGAGGTTTGCCCGTTGGTCGTCACTTGCTCGAGATTCATCTGCCCGGCCGCTGCGGTGATGTCCTCGGTGATCTCGATGCGATCACCCGGCCGGGTCGCAAGCAGGACGGTGTTTGCGTGGTGCGCGGTCCGTGCCACCTTGATGGCGTCGGTCACCGAACCGTCGATGATCTCGCCGCGCGTCTGGATGCCCGCCTCCTGCAAGCGTGCGATCAGCGTCGCCGTGCGGCCGGATGCTTCGGCGCGGACCGCGTCGGTCTCGGGCGTGGTCGACGGACCCTCCAGGGACAGCGGGCAGAGCACGATCGCGCTCATCGGCTGCTCGTCGGCGCGCTTTTGGATCAACGCGGCCAGGCCGACGTCGTCGATGCCGTAGTTGGCGATGATCACAACTCTCGCCACCGATTCGGAGGCCACCGTCGCGCGGGCCTCACTCGGCAGGATGGTGACGTGGGTCACGCCGATCCCGGTTGCCTTGCGGACACGGTCGACCAGGTCCTGATCGAGCCACGCCGACGACCCGAGCGGGAACGTGGTGAGGATGATCTCGTGGACGTTTTCCTCACGCATGACCTTGTCGATCACCTGCATCGGCGGTGCGTCGATCACGGTGCCGTTGGCGTCAATGCCGGACTCGGAGAGGACCGCGAGCGCCGTTTGGAGGCGACGCTCCGCCGCGCGGTGGTCGTCGACCGTGCTGGGCACGACGTAGGTAAAGCGCCAGTACCCCTCGGCGTTGCGCCGGCGGATGTCGTCGATCAGCGCGGGCGATGCAACGGCCTGGTCGGCCACGATCAGTACCAGTCGCTTGTCGGTCTCGGTGAGCTCGCCACCGCCTAATTCGGGGCCCGCGAAGACCACCGCGTGGCGCGCGCCGGGGATGCCGTACTGGTACGGACCACCGACGACCTGCGGGGTGAGATCGAAGTTGAACAGGCTGGGCGGCGAGGACACCATCCACTCGAGGGTGCGGCCGCGCCAGGGGTTCCAGGGGGCCTTCGCGCCCTTCGCCCACGAGTAGATCATGTTGTAGAAGAACACGATCGTGCCGGCGACCATCAGCAGGCTCGCGATCGAGATGAACAGGTTCACGTTGGCAAACCGCGGGGCGTAGTCGGCGACGCGGCGCGGCATGCCCTGCGTGCCGAGCCAGTGCATCGGGAAGAACGTGAGGTTCATCCCGACGAACGTCAGCCAGAAATGCCATTTGCCGAGCGTTTCGTTGTACATCCGACCGGTCATCTTCGGGAACCAGTAGTACGTCCCGGCGAAGATGGTCATCACGCTCCCGCCGAAGAACACATAGTGGATGTGGGCGACGATGAAGTAGGTCGAGTGGGTCGCGATGTCCGTCGTGAGCGTGCCGAGGTAGATCCCCGACAGGCCACCGATCGTGAACGTCACGAGGAAGCCCATCGCGAAGAGCATCGGCGTCTTGAGGTGTATCTTGCCGCCCCACATGGTGCCGAGCCAGGAGAAGATCTTGATGCCGGTCGGCACCGCGATGAGGACCGTCGTCATCATCATCGGGATACGGATCCACGAGGCCATGCCGGACACGAACATGTGGTGTGCCCAGACCCCGAAGCCCAGGATGGCGATCGCGACGGTCGAGAACGCGATGGCCCGGTATCCGAAGATCGGTTTTCGCGAGAAGGTCGCGATGACCTCGGAGACGATCCCGAAGCCCGGCAACATCATGATGTACACCGCGGGATGCGAGTAGAACCAGAACACGTGCTGGTACATCAGCACGTCACCACCGTTGGCGGCGTTGAAGAAGTTCGTGCCCATCACGCGGTCGGTCAGGCTCATGATCTGGGATCCGGCGATAAACGGGGTCCCGAACACGACGAGGGCCGAGGTGGTGGCGTTCGCCCAGACCAGCAACGGCATCCGCCACACGGTCATGCCCGGCGCGCGCATGGTGACGATCGTAACCATGAAGTTCAGTGCGGTGGCGATCGTCGACGCGCCGGCGAATTGGATGGCGATCTCGAACATCGTGGTGCCCGTCGTGCCCTGGAGCGCAAGCGGAGGGTAGGCGGTCCAGCCCGAGGTGAAGACCCCGAAGGCCGGTGCGAACACCAGCAGCGCGACCGCGACGACCAAGAGCCAGAACGACAGTGCGTTCAGCCGCGGGAACGCCATGTCCTTGGCACCGATCATGAGCGGCAGCACGTAGTTCGCCAGCCCGGAAAACACCGGGATCACGAACCCGAAGATCATGATCGTGGCGTGCATGCTGAACAGACCGTTGTAGGTCTGCCCGTTGACGAACTGCTCACCCGGTTGGGCAAGTTGGGCGCGCACGCCCTCGGCGTAGAGGCCACCGATCACAAACGCGATGAACGTCAGGACCGTGTACTGGATGCCGATGACCTTGTGGTCCGTGTTCGGACGCAGGTAGTCCTTCCAGGACGTGGCCCCGTGCATCGAGTGGTCCTCGAAGCCGACGCGCCGGCCGCGGAGGTAGTCCCACCACCAGTCGAAACAGCCGATCCCGATGATGAAGCCGATGCCGGCGAAGATGAAGATCATCGTCCAGTAGACCCCGGCGTTCCACAGCGGGTGGAAGCCCCAGGCCCAACGGACAAACCAGGTCACCCCAAGCGCGAGGACAACCCCGACGACGGTGGCCACGAACGCGCGCTTCCACCAATACCCCAGCGGCTTGGGTTCGACGTGATGCCCGGGCCCGTGGTCGGTGTGTGCGTGAGTCGGTGCGTGTGTTGCCATCGATTAAGTCCTCAGGATCTCGGAATTGATCTCGGGGATCGTGGTGAGCGAAACGCGTGCCGCAAACGCTAGTGCGTCGCCGCAGGGGTCGAGGAGGCCGCCGCGGCAGCCGTGGCTTGGGCCTGTGCTTGCGCGGCCCACGCGGCGTAGTCGGCCGGGGTCTGGATGATGATCCGGGCGCGCATCTGCGAGTGGCCCTCGCCGCAGAGCTCGTTGCAGATCACGTACCACGTGCCGGCTTTGTTCGGGGTGAACAAAAGGTGGGTGGTGATACCCGGAACGGCGTCGATTTGCAGTCGGAACTGCGGCACCCAAAAGCCGTGAATCACGTCGAAGGAATTGATGTTGAGCTTGACTTGGGTCCCCTCGGGCACGTGCAGATCGCCCGAGGAAATCCCCAGCGACGGGTAATCGAACTCCCAGGCGTACTGCCATGTCTTGACGTGCACGACGTCCTGGACCTTCTGCGCAGTCTCGTTGCGGTTGACAACCAGCACCGACCAGCCCGCGACAATCGCGATCAGGACGACCGGAATTGCGGTCCAGGCGATTTCAAGCGATGTGTTGCCGTGGGTTGGCGGCCCATCGGATTCGTCGCCCTCCTTCGCCCGGAAGGCCCAGGCGGAGTAGATCACGAAACTGGTGACGATCGTGAAGATCACGCCCGAGACGATGGTCTCGAACCAGATCAACTGGTCCGTCCGGACAGCTTCGACGGCTGCCGCGGTGGGCAACCAGGGGATCAGGAAAATCGTCCCGAACGTGAGGATCCCGACGACTAGCATGACGGCCGCGAGCGGCAAAATGTGACGGTTCTTCATCGCGATGCGCAAGCTATCAATTTTCCCGCTCCCCGGAGATGGGCGGTCGCAATGTCAACTGTCCCGCATCTGGGCACATAATGCGACTCGCCGACGAAATCCCATTCGCGCACAAAGCGGGTCTTCCTACGCCGCGGCAGGACGGAGCACGTTGCGCGTCGCGACCACGACACAGAGCGCGGCGAGGACCGCCCCCACCGCAAGCGGGGCCGACGGATTGACGTACTCAAAGAGCGCGCCCGCCACGATCGGTCCCCCGACGCGCGCCAGTCCACTTGACGAGGCCGCGATGCCGAGCACGCCGCCTTGCATGTCGACCGGGGCGGCATGGGAGATCAGCGCGCTGATGGTGGCGAACGCCATCCCGGAGAAGATCCCGAGGATCGCCAGTGCGATGAGCACGACGACGATGTTGAACGCGACCGCCAGCACCGCGAGCCCGACCGCGGTGCCGGCGAGCCCCCAGACCATCACCTGGGTTTCGCCGAAGCGGGCGACGACGCGGCCGACCAGCACCCCCTGCCCGACCGCCGCGGCGATGCCGACATAGGCAAACAGCATCCCCATGGTGCCGGCCCCGTATCCGAACCGGTGTGAGCCCAGCAGCGCGAACGTCGCCTCCATCCCGACGAACGCGAAGGTGGCGATAAACGAGATCCACACCAGCGGCGCGATACGGCGACTCGTGAGGGCGTGACGCAACGTCTCCCAGCGGCCCATCGGCGCGGTGAGGGATCCCGGCCGCCGGGACTCGGGCAACAGGCGCCATGCAAGCAGCAGGTTGACCGCCGCCAGGCCGCTCGCGAAAAAGAACGGCGCCGCCGAGCTGATCAGTGACAGCCCGGCCCCCAGCGCGGGACCGATGATGAAGCCGATGCCAAACGCGGCCCCGATCAGCCCCATCCCCCGCGCGCGCCCTTCGTCGGTGGTGATATCGGCGACGTAGGCCTGCGCCGTGGCATATGACGCACCGGAGACGCCGTTCAGGATCCTGGCGATGAACAGCAACAGCAGCGTATGGGCAATCCCGATCATGAACGCCGACACGCAACTCCCCAGGAGCGTGACCAGGATCACCGGGCGACGGCCGACGCGGTCCGACAGGCGCCCCCACAGCGGCGCGAAGATGACCTGCATCAGCGAGTACGTCGCCGAGAGGATCCCGATCTCGACCGCGCTGGCGCCGAAGTGCTGCGCCCACAGCGGCAGGATCGGCAAGACGATCCCGAACCCGATGAGGTCGATGACCACCGTCATCAGGATGAGCGCCATCGGCGCGTCCATCCGCCGGGTGCGTTCCGACCGTGTGCGCACCCGCGACCTACGCGGCGTCAATGGCCATCAGCACGAAGACGAGGGCCAGGTACAGCAGGGAGTAATGAAACGTCGCCTTGGCGAGCGCGCGGCTGGGCGTGCGCCAGAGCCGAAACGCCAGCGCGACGAATACCGCGTTGAGGATCAGTGCGCCCGTGAAGTACGTCCAGCCGGCCAGGCCCGCCGCGCACGGCAGAACCGTCACCCCCACCATCACGAGCGTCCACAGGAAGATCTGACGGCGCGTGGCATCCTCGCCGTGGACGACCGGGAGCATCGGCACGCCGGCGGCGGCGTAGTCGTTTTGCAGCAGGAGCGCCAGCGCCCAAAAATGCGGCGGGGTCCAGTAAAAGACGATCGCGAACATCAGCCAGGCGTACAGGCCGAGATGCCCCGTGACCGCCGCCCAGCCGACCAGCGGCGGGAACGCCCCGGCCGCGCCGCCAATGACGATGTTGTGGACCGTCGACCGCTTGAGCCACAGGGTGTAGATCCCGACGTAGACGGCGAGCCCCATCACTGCCAGCACAGCGGCCAGTTCGTTGGCCGCGGTCGCCAGCAGCGCCGCCGATGCAACGCCGCAGGCAAGCCCGAACACCAGTGCCCGGCGGGGCGTGACGCTGCCGGCGACGACCGGGCGGGCGTCGGTGCGCTTCATGTGGCCGTCGATGTCGCGGTCGACATAGTGGTTGATGGCATTGGCACCCCCGGCGGCGAGGAATCCGCCGACCATCGTCCAGAGGATCAGCCACCCATTCGGGACGCCGCGCGCGGCCGTGAACATCGCCGCCGCCGTTGTCACCAGCAACAGCGAGATCACCCGCGGCTTGGTGAGTTTGAGGTACTCGACGGCCGTCGACGTCGCGCGGGCGGCGGTCGGTGTCGGGCTAATGACTCCGGTGCTCACTGCACGCCGGCCCAGATCAACAGGGCGATCAGGCCGATCAGCGGCGCGATCGACCACATCGTCTCGCGCGCCCGTGCCCGCGGGCTGTCCTCTGTCGGGCGCAGTTCGAGCATGTGACGCAGGCTCAGCCAGCCGGCAGGGATCATCATCACCGCCGCAAGGCAGAACGCCGTGAGCCGTAGCGGGGAGTCGTACAGAGCGTTCACGGAGGCGAGGATACTCCAGTCCGCGCCTCCGACGACGCCATGCGCTGCGGCCATCCGTCCCTCGGCCGCCAGCGGCGTGAGATCCCCGTGTGTTGGCATCACGTCTGTCCGCGCGCGAAGATGCCGCGATGCCGCCCGCACCAGTCACCGCGCCCCAGGACCACGCCGATCTGCTGGTCCTCGGTGCGGGCCCCGCCGGCCTTGGTGCGGCGCTGCTGGCCGCAGGCCGCGGCGCGCGCGTGATCGTCGTCGATCAGAGCAGCCAAGTCGGCGGCCTGTGCGTGACCCGGCATCGCGGCGCCTTGCGGTATGACCTGGGCGGCCACATTCCGTTCGTCAACGATGCCGACCGCCATGCGTGGCTCGTCGGGCTGCTGGGGGATGACCTGGTGTGGGTGCCGCGGCCGGTGAGCTCCTGGCGCGACGGCGCGATCCGACCCGGCCGGTTTCTCGACCAGCGCCCCGCCGGGATCCCGCGGGGTGCGCCGCCGGTCGACGCACCGGAGCCGGGCCTGCGCGAGTCGGCGCGCGACGCGCTCGCTGTACGGTTCGGGGCGCAGTTTGTGGACGCCGAACTCCGGCCGTATCTGGAAAAGATCGACGGCGTGCCCCTGGAGCGGATCCCGGGGGTCCGTCCGTTGCGACTGATGCGCGAGCAGGCCGCACCCGACGGATTCTGGTTCCCGCGGCGGGGGATCGGCCAACTCATGGATGTGATGGCACGCGCGGTCACGGATCTCGGCGGTCAGCTGCTCACCGAGACGACCGTCGTGGCACTGGAGGTTCCGGATGATCGCGTGGGCGCTGTGGTCCTCCGACACGGCGGCGGCGTGTCCCGCGTGGCGACGCGGCAGGTGATCGTCAGCGCACCCCCCGGCGCGGTCGCCCGACGGCTCGTTCCGGCGCCCCCGCCCGACGCGATCCCGCCGCTGCGGATGCGCGCGGTCTGCATCGTCTATTTCGAGGTCGCGCGCCCGGACGTCACCGGAGAGGCCTGGGTCCAGATCGACGACCCGCGGGTCCCGGCGGCACGGATCTTCGAGATGCCCAACTGGAGCCGGGCGATGTGCCCCGAGGATCGGTCGGTGCTCGGCATGGAGTGCTACTGCAGCCCGACCGCCGACGACCCGATCTGGGGATGCTCAGACGCCGACCTGGCAGGCCGGTGTGCAACGGCCTTGGCGGACCCGCTCGGATGGGTCGCCGACGCCGGTCAGCCGCGCTTGGCGGAGGTCGTCCGTGTTCCCGCCGGATACCCGGCTCCAGACCTTGCACAGCTGGACGCCATCAACGCCGCACCGCGGCTGCTCGAAGGCGTCGAGGGGCTGTGGCTCGCGCAGGGCTCGGCGGTCGTCGATGCCATCCGCGCGGGCGAGGATTGCGCGGCGGCGGCCCTGGCGGCGGCGCGCTAGGCTCGCTCGTCATGGGCACCGTGATCACCCCATCCGCCGTGGATCAGTTCCGGGCGATCGTCGGGTCGGATCGCGTGCTCAGCGAGCCGCTTGAGCGTCTGGTGTACGCCAAAGACGGGTCGATGAACCAAGGCGAGTGCGGCCTGGCGGTGTTGTGTGAAACGACCGCCGAGGTGGCCGCATGCGTGCGCCTCGCCGCCGAGCGGGGATTGCCCATCGTCCCGCGCGGGTCCGGGACGAGCCTGGCGGGATCGGCGATTCCCCTCGACGGATCCGTGGTCATCTCCGTCGCGCGCATGGGCCGCGTGCTGTCGGTCGACCCCGACACGCCGTCCGCATGGGTCGAGCCCGGCGTCTTGAACCTCGACCTGACCGCGGCCGTCGCGCACCTTGGCCTGCACTACGCGCCCGACCCGTCCAGCCAGGCGGCCTGCTCGATCGGCGGCAACGTCGGCACGAACGCCGGCGGCCCCCACTGCCTTGCCTCCGGGGTGACCGCCCAACATATCCTCGGGGTCGAGATCGTTCTGCCCGACGGAGAGGTCCTCGAGATCGGCGGCCCGGCGCCGGATCCGCCGGGTTACGACCTGCGCGGCTTCATCGTCGGCGGAGAAGGCACCCTCGGCATCGTCACCAAGGTCTGCGTGCGTCTGACGCGAAATCCACCGGTCGTCCGCACCCTCCTGATCGACTTCACCGCGTTGACCGCGGCTGGGGCAGCCGTGCGGGACATCATCGCCAAGGGGGTGATCCCGGCGGCCATGGAGATGATGGACCGGACCATGACCCGGGCGGTGGAGGCATTCGTCCATGCGGGCCTGCCGGTCGACGCCGCGGCCGTGCTGCTCGTCGAGCTCGATGGCACCGCCGCCCAGGTCGCCGCCGATACCGCCGTCGTCGAGCGCATCTGCCGGGAGTCGGGTGCAAGCCATATCCGCGTCGCCGCCGACGAGGCCGAGCGGGCGCTGTTCTGGAAGGCACGCAAGAACGCGTTCGGCGCATGTGCGCGCATCGCACCGAACTACTACCTGCACGATTGTGTCGTGCCACGCACGCGCCTCGTCGAGGTCTTGGCCGCCATCGAGGAGATCGCCGCACGCAACGACCTGGTGATCATGAACGTCTTCCACGCCGGTGACGGCAACCTGCACCCGCTGATCTCATTCGACCGGCGCGACGACGCGCAGGTGACGCGGGTCCTGCAGGCCGGCCGCGAGATCATCGAGGTCTGCATGCGCGTCGGCGGGACGCTCTCCGGTGAGCACGGGATCGGGATGGAAAAACGGGACTTCATGCCGCTGCAATTCAGCCCCGCCGATCTCGATGCCCAGGCCCGCAGCCGTGAAGCGTTCGACCCCGAGGGCCGCATGAACCCGCGCAAGGTCCTGCCCGCCGGCAGCAAGTGCGGCGACCTGAGCTTCCCCCACGATGCGCTGCCCGAGGGAACGTGGATCTAGCGCCGGACACACCCGATAACCGCACGGCGCTGTGCGCGATGCTGCGAACCGCAAGCCGCGAAGGGCGGCAGGTGCGCATCGTCGGCGGCGGTACCGGCGGTCGCTGTGGCCGGGTTACACCCGCGCCGGACACCGTCCTGAGCACGGACGACTTCAGCCGCGTCATTGCCCACGAACCGGCTGATCTGGTGGTGACGGTCGAGGCCGGCGTCCCAGTCCGAACACTCCAGGAGGCGCTCGCCGCGCACGGTCAGACTTGGATTCAGGCGCCCGACATTCCGGGCGCCACGGTCGGCGGCCTGCTCTCACGGGCCGCCAGTGGTCACCGGCGGCTGCGCTACGGCGCGATCCGTGACTCGTTACTGCAGGTCGTGCTCGCCACCGGAGACGGACGGCTGGTGCAGGCCGGCGGCAAGACGGTCAAGGGCGTCGCCGGCTACGACATCCCGCGACTCGCCGTCGGTGCGCACGGCACGTTGGGGGTCATCGTCGAGGTCACGCTCAAGCTCTGGCCGCTGCCGTCGTCGAGCGGCTGGTTCACCGCGCAGGGACCGGTTGATCAGCTGGCCGCGCTGGGGGAACGGGTGCGCCGCAGCGTCCATCAGCCCGGCGCGGTCCTGCTCAGCCCGGACCGGTTGGATGTCGAGCTGATCGGGCCGTCGGAGGATCTGGTGGCTCCGTCCGGAATGCACCGGTCGGATGCACCGCCGGTGTTCGGCGCACCCGCGGTCGCCGAGGCCGGCGTACCGCCGGCCCTGCTACCCCGGTTCGCGAGCGACCTGGCCGCGCGCGGCGTCTGGTTCCAGGCGCACCTGGGCGTTGGAACCTGCGCCGTCGCGGTCGGCGACCTAACCGAGCTCGAGGAGGTGCGGGCGCGCGCGATCGCCGCCGGCGGCCACACGGTCGTCCTCGACGCGCCCGACGATCTGCGTGCGGACCCGTGGGGCCCGGCCCCCACGAGCCTTGCCGTCATGCGCCGACTCAAGACGGCGTTCGACCCCGCCGGCATTCTCAACCGCGGGCAATTCATCGGCGATCCGGCAGGTGCCCTGTGAGCGAGGACGAGCTGCGCCCACCGCCGATCCGGCCGGCCAATTGGCTGCCAGGCATCGCGGCACCGGCGGCCGAGGACATCGTCTCATGCGTGTCGTGCGGGTTGTGCCTGCCGCACTGCCCGACCTTTCGCCTGACCGGGCGCGAGACCGCATCGCCCCGCGGGCGCATCGCCGCGATGCGGGCGGTCCAGGAAGGGCAGGCCACCGTCGATGCCACGTTCCGGACGATGATGGACGAATGCCTGGCCTGCCGGGCATGCGAGACCGCCTGCCCGAGCGGTGTGCCGTTCGGACGCATGATCGAGGCCGCGCGCGCGCAGGTCGAGCAGGTGCGCCCGATCCGCGCACGCGGCCCGCGCGCGCTCGGGCTCAAGTACGTCTTGCCGCGTCCGTGGGCGGTCTACGCCGCCGGCACGGGCCTGGGTCTCGCGCAGGCCCTGCGGCTGGATCGACTCGCTCCGGCCGCCGCTCGGGTGGTCAGCCCGCGGATCTCGCTACGGCAGCTCGCACGCCCGCTGCCGCAGGCGATGGGCACGGGACCGACCGCGGCGCTGCTGTGCGGGTGCGTGATGGACGTGGCCTTCCGCGACGTCCAGCGCGACACGATGCGGGCCGTCGCAGGCTCCGGCTATCGGGCGGTGCGGTTCAGGCCGGGTGGCTGCTGCGGGGCGCTCGCCATGCACTACGGCTATCCGGAGGCCGCGCGTCGGATGGCCCGCGAGCGGATCGCGGAGTGTGAGGACGCCGAGGTGATCGTCGTCAACTCCGCCGGCTGCAGCAACCACATGAAGACCTGGGGACACCTGCTCGCCGACGAACCGCGCTGGGCGGCTCGCGCCGAGGCAGCCGCCGCCCGCGTGCGTGACTTGCTCGAGATGCCGCTGGTAACCCGCGTGCGCGATCTCGGCACGATCGCCTGTCACGACGCCTGCCACCACGTCAACGGGCAGGCGCTCGGTCCTGACCTGCGGCGGATCGTGTCCTCGACCGGCGCGACTCCCGTGGAGATCCCGGGTGGCGGGCACTGCTGCGGCGCCGCGGGCCTGTACTCGGTACTCGAGCCGGAGCTCTCCGCACAGCTGCGGCGCGACAAGGCCGAGGCGATCAGCGCGACCGGTGCAAGCAGCGTCGCCGTCGCCAACCCGGGCTGCGCGATCCAGATCGCGGCGGGGCTGCGCGAGATCGCCTCGCCGATCCGCGTCGTCCACCCGGCCCAGCTGATCCGCTAGGCGCCGGCGCCGGGCGGCCGCAGCTCGGCCATCTGATCGGCGAGCGCATCGGCCATCTGCGCGCGGTCAACGGCTCGACGCAGCCGCACCCGGGCACGGTCCAATCGTGCCTGGCCATCGACATCCAGCTCGCCCATCGCCTCGGCGTCGGCAAGGCCTTCGACCGTCCGCGCCAATCGTCGCACCCGGTCCCAGAGGGCGTCCGCGACCGCTTCGGATCCAACGGGCTCGCTCATGCCCCAAGCATAGGCGCAGCTCCGACCGAATCGCGCACGGCGCAGTGCGGATCAGTCTCCGGAGGGTGGCGGGGCGGCGCCGTCGCCCGCCGCGGATCCGCCCGCGCCCGCTCCGCTGCGGGATGGGCGGCGACGACGGCGGCGGCGGCGGCGGTTGCCGCTTGCCGCAGCTCCGTCGGCTGGGGCGTCTGCGGGTGCCGCGCCATTTGAAGATGCGCTCTCCGCGGACGCGCTTGTCGCGCCGGCTGCGCTGTCGGCGGCAGGCGCATGCAGGCGGCGCCGACGGCGACGACGCGGTTTGGCACCGTCGTCCGCTGCGCCCTCGCGTCGGCGTTGCACCTCGCCCAGGCCGATATCTTCGGCAGACGGCAGCCGTGGGAACCGCGTACGCAACGCGTTCCAGCCACGCCGGGACAACAACGCCTTGGGCTGGGTCGCGCCGACGGCGGCCCGCAGCGCGCGGCGGGCATCGGGTGTCGTGAAATCCAGGGAGTCCAGCAGCCCGCGCAGATGCGCCCATCCGCCGGCGGCGGCGGCCGCGCGGGCGGCCAGCCGAACGTGCTCGGGCCGCGTCGGGACATCGCCGGGCCCGAGCACGACCGTCAGACGGGCGATCTGGCCGAGGCGCAGCGTGGCCGCCGAATCGGCGTCGGGGGCGATCGGGTCGGGCGGTGGCCCGCCGGCCGCCCGGAGCCACCCCGCGATGAGGTTGATCTCCCCGCCGGCCGAAATCAGGTGCCGGGCCTCCCAGCCGGCGATGCGCGCGGCCTCCTGGTTGCGCCCGGGGCGATGGGCCTCGGCCAGGCCCCGCGACACGTCCCATGCCCATGCCGGTGCCCACGATGACGCCTCATCGAGCGCGGACCAGCGCCGGCGGCGATCCCCGGAGCGGCCGAGCTGCTCCAGCGCGGTGATCCGGTCCCACTTGCCGGCGTGGTCGGCGTGGTACCACAGGGCCCGCAGACGCTCGCGGGCGGTCATGCGCAGGTTGTCGAGCACCTTGCGCGGCGCGTCGTCGGTGAGCCACATGCGCAGATCCGGCTGCACCACAAGCACCATCGCCCACTCGCGCCACATCGGCTGATCCACGCCGTCGCGCGCGTTGCGGGCGAGCACCCCCGTCAGCCCCCACCAGGCCAGGGCCCCCTCGGGAGGGATTCCGCCGGCCACGCGTTCGGCGACCTCGATGCAGGTCGCGTCGGCCGTCGCAGCTTCGATCCATTCCTCGATCAGGATCCCGCGCAGCTTGGTCGTGTCGGCCTCGCGCCAACCGCCGTCGCGGAAGCCCGCCGCGATCTGCGCGGGGTCGGCTCCCGGGTTGACCAGCTCGGACACGTGACCGGCCTGGTCGTCGAGCAGGCGCGCCGCCTGGGCGAGCTTGCCCCGTTCGTCGCCCGCGTCCGGCGGACCCGCAACGCGGCCAAGCGGCTTGTACCAGCCCACGCCGAAGACATCGTGGCTGGTCTTGACCCCCATCAGATCGCCCTTTGGCAGGAACTCCACCGACACGGCTTCCTTGTCCGGGGCCGGACGCATGACGCGGCCCAGGCGCTGGACGAAGACCCGCTCCGAGGTGGTCGGCGCCAGATGCATCACGACCGATGCGCGCGTCTCGTCCCAGCCCTCGGTCAGTAGATCCGCGTTGCACAGCACGTCGATGTAGCCCTCGCCGAACTTCTTCAGGATCATCTGCAGCTCGCGCCCCGGCGTCTGGCCCGACACGGCGGCCGCTTTGACCCCACGCGCGGCGAGCTCGTCGGCGAGATTGTGCGCCTGGGCAACCGTCGCGGTGTAGGCGACCCCGGCAAGCCCGAGCGGCTGGAAGTGCTCGGTCCATACCTCGGCGCAGGCGTGGTGCCACAACGCGCGGTCGAGGGCACGACCCAGGCTGCCCTGATCGAAGTCCCCGCGTACCCGGGCAACGTCGGAAAGATCCACCGCGCGCTCAACCCGCAGGGAGCGCAGCGGACACAGGATCCCCCGCTCGATCGCCGAGGCGCGGTCAAGCGTGGTGGCGACCGGGCCGAAGATCTGCTCGACGTGCCCCGTGGTCGTCGAGCCGGTTGCGGTGAAGCCGACGATGAGCGCGCTGGTCGCGCGATCCAGCATCAGCCGCGTCTGGGCCCCGAGGGCCGTATGGGCCTCATCGCAGACCAACAGGTCCAGGTCTTCCCATTGGATGCGGTCCGCATGGCGCAGCGCCGCCTGGTACGTGCAGATCGCCACTCCGGGTTGCCCGATGGCATCCGGCCCCTCCTCGTGCACCTTCACCGAGGGGAAGTGGCGCGCGAAGCCGGCGATGGTCTGCTCGGCGAGATTGCGCCGTGGGACCAGGACGCAGGCCGAACCGTCAAGCGCGGCAGCCAACGCGCAGAACATGACCGTCTTGCCCGATCCGGTCGGCGCATCGACCCAGGTCCGGCGCACCCCGTGCGCGAGGCGCGAGGCCAGGTCGTCGAGCGCTTCGATCTGATGCGGGCGCAGTTCGACGTCGGGCCAAACGGCCGCAGGATCTTCAAGGGCAGCGGCCAGGGCCTCGGCAGGCAAGGGCGGGGCGCTCGTGTTCGAGGTGGGACGCAGGCTGACTGGCATCCAATGGCAGGGCTTGCCGCCGAGTGCACATGCGGCGAAGCAATGTGGCCAAGCGAAGGCGACTACATGGGTCGCGTGGCGACGGGCGCTCAGGTCGGTTCAGCACGGAGCGACCGCCTCACGACAGCGACCGCGCGCAGGTTACCACGAATCCGAGCGTTGCATAGCGGGGACCCCTCCGTCGCGATCGACCCCCCGGACCGCCCGGTAGCATCAGCGGAGATGCTCGCGTTCCGGGACCCGTCGCGATGAAGCGACCCGATATGTCGTGGCGCCCGACGACCGGCCAGCTCACCACCACGGCACTGGCGATCGTCTGCCTTTTGGTGGGCTTCTGGATCGGCTGGCAACACCGCTCGAGCTCGGACCCCCAGACGGTCACGCCGTCGGTGCCGGCGAACATGCGCACCCGCAACGTGATCGTCCTTCCGACGACGGCTGCGCCGGCGACCGTCACCACGGCCCCGACGACGACCGGCACGACCCCGGCGGTCCCGTTGCCGCCGCGCTCGCAGATCAAGGTCGCGGTGCTCAACGCCGGGACGACCTCGGGCGTCGCGGTCCAGATCGCCGTCAGCATCGTCCAGCAGGGGTACCCGACCCCGCTGACCGGCAACGTCACGCTGCCGCCGAGCCTGGTACCGACCCAGGCACTTCCGTCCACGGTGCCGCAGGCGACTGCGACCACGACGGTCGGCTCGGCCACGCACACCACGACCGCCGTACCGCCCCCGACGACGTCGACGGCCACGACCCCGCCTGCGGTGCCGCAGATCATCTACTACCGCAACGGCGACCAGGGGATCGCGGTGCGCCTCGGCCTGGATCTGGGGATCACCGACATCGCACCGGCGCCCGCCTCGGCGGCGCTCCAGGCCGCCGCACCGACCGCCCAGCTGATCGTCGTCGTCGGCAACCCGTGACCGGACCCATGCCCCGCATCGGGGTCCGCGTTCCGCAATACGGCGGGACCTGGGACGACATCTGCGACGTCGCCGGGCTGCTCGAGCGCGCCGGCGTCGACGCCCTCTGGGTCAACGACCACTATCAGTCGCCAGGGCGGGTCAAGACCGATGCGACCTTCGACGCGCTGTCGACGCTCGCGGCGCTGGCGACGATCACGACGCGGGTCCGCCTCGGGGTCGCGGTCCTGTCGGCGAGCTACCGCCCCCCACAAGTCGCCGCGAAGATGATCTCGGTCGTCGACGCGATCGCCCGCGGCAGAACCGTCGTGGGCCTCGGTGCCGGGTCCGATGTGGCCGAGCATGCCGCATACGGGGTCCGGTTCGGCACGCCCGCCGAGCGCACCGCCGGGGTCCGCCGGGCGCTGGCGGTCATGGACGCGATGTGGCGCCACCCCGAGGGGTCGGATATCGCCGGACGGCCGACCCCGCCGAACCGACCGCTCGTCCGTCGGCCGCCCGTGTGGCTCGCCGCCCACGGTCCCGTGCTGCTCCGTCATGCCGGCCGGCACGCCGACGGCATCATCGCCGCGTGGAGCAGCCCGGGCGAGGTCGCCTCACGGGTCGCGGTGGCCGGGGCCGCCGCCGGCGGCGCCGGACGCCCGCCGCTCGACGTTGCGCTCTACACCTTTGCCCTGGTCGGGCAGACGGACGACGAACGCCGGCGTATGTTGGCGGCCGAGGCGGCGCACCTCGGCACCTCGCCCGATCGCCTGCTGCGCTGGCTCCGCACGACCGGGCTGGTCGGGAGCGCGGGCGAGGTGCGTGACCGGCTCGCCGAGTACGCCGCGGCAGGGGTCACCGACGTGATTCTCGCGTTACCCGAGCGCGTCCCCGATGAGGCGTTTGCGGCCCTCGCCGACGCGCTGGTGATCGCCACTCCCGCCGGACCCGCCGCACATGGCATCGGCGTCGGCCCACACGCCAACCTCGTGCACACGCTGGTCGGGTGCCATCGCGCCGCGGGGCGCGGGTCCGCGATCGCCGTGATCGACTCGGCGGGCAGCTCGAGCTACGACGCGCTCTGGTCCGCGACCCGGGATACGGCCGGAATGCTCGCGCGCGCGGGCGCCCGCCGCGGCGACCGGGTCGCGATCGCACTGCGCGATGGCCGCCCGTGGGTCGCCGCGTTCCTCGGCTGCGCGTGGCTGGGCGCGGTCGCGGTCCCGGTGGACCCGACGAGCCCCCCGGATCGCGTCGCGATGATCCTCGATGACTGCGAACCGCGGCTGGTGATCGCCGACGACGAGTGCGAGACGCACGGCTGGCCGGTCCTCGGACCGCCGGCCCCCGACGGCGCCGGCGGTCCGACGTGCGCCCCGGTCCACCCGGAGGATCTTGCGTACATCATCTATTCCTCGGGGTCGACGGGCCGTCCGAAGGGAGTGATGCACGCGCACCGGGACCTGTCGCCGGGAATCGAGACATACGCGAGGCATGTCCTGGAGCTCGCGCCTGGCGAGCGGTGCCATTCGGCCGCCAAGCTGTTCACCTCGCTGGGGTTCGGCAACGGGTTCTTCCGCGTCCTCGGTTCGGGGGCGACGGCCGTGCTCAATGCGAGCCGGCCGAATCCCCGAACGACCGTCGAGCTCGCCGCACGCCACCAGATCCAGGTGTTGACCGGGGTACCGACGTTCTGGGCACAGCTGCTGGAGTACCTCCGGCGGCATCCCCAGGAGCGGCCTCTGGCAAGCGTGCGGCTGTGTGTCTCATCCGGCGACAGCCTGCCCGCGGGCATCGCCACGGGCTTCGCTGAGCTGCTCGGGATTCCGCTGATCGAGGGACTCGGCTGCTCGGAGTGTTCGAACGTGGTGATCTCGACACGGGCGGGCGCGCCGCAGCCAGGCTGGCTCGGCCAGGTGGTGCCGGGCGTCGAGATCGCCCTGCGCGATGCAGAGGGCCGCGAGGTCGCAGAGGGCACCCCCGGACGCCTCTGGATCCGCAGCCCCTCCAACACCTCCGGGTACTGGCGTCGCGCTAGCGCAACACGGGAGCTGGTCTTCGGAGAGTGGATCCGGATGGGCGACGTGCTGATCTTCGAGGGCGGGCGATACCGGCACGTCGGGCGCGTCGACGATCTGTTCAAGGTCGACGCCCGCTGGGTCAGTCCGCGGGAGGTCGAGGCGTGTCTGCTCGAACACCCGCACGTGCGTGAGGCGGGCGTCGGCGGGGTCGCCGACGCCGCAGGGCTCATGCGCGTCGTGGCATGGGTCGCCGTCGACGGCCCGGTGCCGGACGGGTTCGCCGGTGATCTGCGCCGGTATGTGGCCCACCACTTGGCGCCGTATAAGGCCCCCCGGGAGGTCGTCACGCGTGACGCGCTGCCGCGGCTGCCGTCGGGCAAGCTCGATCGAAAGGCGCTGCGGGAGTCGGCCGTCTAGTTAGCTGGTCGAGCGCAGCCACTCGACCAGCAGCGCGTTCACCGCGTCTGGCACCTCCTGCTGCACCCAGTGGCTGACACCGGCAAGCCGTTCCACCCGCACCGGTCCGCGGACCTTCGCGACCGAGCGCTCGAGGAGGCCGAGGCCGAGGAATGTGTCGGCCTCACCCCAGATCACCATCGTGGGCGTGGTGATCTGGGGCAGCTGGGGCGGCTCACGCAGCCAGGCCGCCGCCGGCATGTTCGCCCGGTAGTAATTGAGCGCCGCAGTCAGAGCGCCGTCACGCGAAAAGGCATCGAGGTAGACCCGAACGTCCTCGGGCGAGAACGTTCCGGGTGCCGCGTTGTCGAACACCATCTCGCGCAGGTTCGCGAAATCGTTGTCGGCGAGCCAGCTTTCTGCCACACCGACGAACTGGAACAGGAGCATGTACCAGCTCTTGGCGCGCTGGGCCGGGTCGTCACGACGGGCCTCGGCGGACGCCACCGGATGTGGGGCATTGGCGATCACCAGCGAGCGCACGCGGTCCGGATGCAGCGCTGCGGTCGCCCATGCTAGGCCGCCGCCCCAGTCGTGGCCGACGAGATGGACGCGGTCATACCCGAGCGCATCGATCAGCCCCACCACGTCCCCGACCAGGGCAGGCACCGCGTACGCGTCTACCGTGGCCGGGCGATCAGAGGCGCCATAGCCGCGCAGATCAGGCGCGATGGCCCGGTACCCGGCCCGGGCGAGGGCCGGCAGTTGGTAGCGCCACGAGTAGGACAGCTCGGGAAAGCCGTGCAGCATGACCACCGGATCGCCGGCGCCAGTGTCGCGGATCGCCAGCCGGATGCTGCCGACGCTGATGCGGTGTTCTGCCACGTCGCCCCTTGCGTTCTCGCGTGCCATGACCCCCCCGCGGTCTGTCGCTATTGGCCCGGCGGGGGCGTGATGATGCCCGAGGCCGAGATCCGGGCCGCCGTGGTCCCGAAGTCCTTCCGGGACAGCGTCCGGATGTCGGCGATGCCATAGCCACCTGGCGACGGGACGCCGACCGCGCTCAGCTGCACCGGGCGCAGCCGACCCGACACATACTGACCGCTTGCCTTCAGGGTCACCTGCAGCACCGCACTCTGGCTGAGCACGCCGCCAAGGCCGAACGCCCGGTATCCGACGAAGTTGCCCATGCTGTAGGCGATCAGGCGTCCGTGCCAGAACTGCATCCCGCGCAGGACGTGCGGCCCGGAGCCGACCACGAGATCCGCGCCGGCGGCGATCGCCGTATGTGCAAACGCCAGGACGTTGCCTCGATTCTCGCCGAGGTAGTACTCGGTGCCCGGGCGCACGTGCTGCGCGCCAACGCCCTCCGCACCGGCATGCACGTGGACGATCACGAGGTTCGCCTCCCGGGCCGCCTTGCGCACCAGGGCGGCGACCCCGGCAAGGTTGGTCGAGTTGTTTGCCCACGTGTAGGGCGCAAACCCGAGGATGGCGACCTTCACCGCTCCGACATGCTGGATCGCAATCGTGCCCGGTGGTCCGGTGTAGAGAATCCCGACGCGCCGGAGCGCCGAGGCGGTGTTGGCCTGGCCCGCCGCGCCGAAGTCGTGGGAGTGGTTGTTGGCGCCGTTCATCACGGTGAAACCGGCGTGCTTGAGGTTGGCGGCAAAGCCCGGCGGGCTGCGAAACGCGAAGCAGGTCGGTGACGGCTTGCCGCACTTCGAGGTGCCGGTGTACCCGGTCAGCGTGCCCTCGAGATTGCCCGTCACGACGTTGCCGGCGAGGTCCTGCTTGACCGTGGCGAACAGGTACCTGCCGCCTGACGGCGGCAGCCCCCAGGGCGGCGAGCCCATCATCGTGTCGCCGACGTCGGCGATCGAGACCGTTGCCGCCGGAGCCGCCACCGTCACCGGCATCTGGGTCGCGCGGGCGACTGCCCCGTCGCTCGGGGTCGCCGCCGGAGCGGCCCTTCGGTTGCCGCCGCCCCCACCGGACCGACCGATTGCCGTCCCGACGACCACGATCGCGACGACTGCTGCGGCCGCGAGCAGCAGCGCCCTTCGACGCCGGCGCCGCAGGCTGCGGCGACGTGCGTCGGCGCGGCGCGGGTCGCGGTTTCCGGAAGGCGCAGACGACATGGTCGGGCAAGTGTAGCCCCGCGGCCATAGATCATGCACCGGGCCCATGCCTAGACTGGCCGCGCATGCACGCATCCCTGACTGACACGTCGCAATCGCCGCGCGTCGAGCGGCTTATCCTCGACATCGGCGGCGTCATTCTCCCGTCGGCGATGCCTCAGGTGATCGCCGAGCTGTCCGCGCGCTCGACCAAGAGCGAGCGCCAGCTGTGGCGATTCTTCAACTCCCGGCTATTCCAGCCCTTCTGGAGCGGCCGCATGGACCTCGATGTGTTCTGGCAGGTGTTCACGGGCTATGCGGACGTGCCGGCCGAACCGGCCGTGTGGCGAACCCAGATGACCGCGTCGATGTTGCGCCCGTTCGACCACCTCGCCGTGATCCGTGGCTGGGCGGCGGTGGTCCCCGTCGGCGTGCTGTCCAACCAGCGCGCGGAGTGGGTCCTGCCCGTTCTCGCGCGCCACGGGCTGCTCGAGTTGCTGGATCCGCTGCTGATATCGAGCCTCACCGGCCTCGTGAAGCCCGACCCGCGCGCGTTCGCGCAGTTGGCTCAGCTCGGGACGTCCCCTGAGCGCGTGCTGTACGTCGACGACCAGCCGCAGGCCCTGCGACGCGCCGAGCAGCACGGAATTTCCACGCTCGAGGCACATGATGCGCCGGCATGGCTCGATCAGGTTTCGCGCCGCCTCGGGCCGCGTGCCGCGAGCCCGTCCGCGTAAGGCGTGCGCCGGTTGCCGAAACGTTTGGTCCGAATCGGTCGCCGTGGCCGGCCGTCGCCATACGCTGCGACGCGATGAGCAGTCTTCTGGGCCGCCCGACCCGACCCCTCCGCCCGCGCCGGCGTCACGGCAGTGACCGTCGCGAGGCCGCTCGGGCCAGCCGGGGTGGGTGGACGCCGTGGCCGGCCGCGATCCTCGTCCTGGCCATCGCGGCGTGTGTCGCGATCCGGCTGGTGGCGCTCGCGTCCACGATCGGACGCCTGGACGCCGACGAGGCCGTCACCGGTGTCATGGCGCACGACATCCTGAACGGACAGTCATTCGCCTATTTGGCTGGCTCGAACTACATGGGCTCGCTCGAGCAATATCTGCAGGCGGGTGTGCTTGCGGTCCTGCCCAGTACGCCCACGACGTTGCGGTTGGTCCAGGTCGCCCTGTGCGGTCTGACATGCCTGGTGGTCGGGTTCCTCGGACGGCGCGTGACCGGCACGGCCTGGGGTGGCGTGCTCGCCGCGGCGCTCTATGCCGTCGGGCCCTACTACAACATCTACAAGGGCATCCACAGTCACGGCGCGTATATGGCCGCGCAGGCCATCGGCGTCTGTGCGCTCCTGCTCGCGCTCCGGCTCGACCCGGCCTCGCGCCACAGCCGCTGGGTGGCCGGCGGCCTCGGCCTGTGCGTCGGCGTCGGCCTTTGGGAGAGCGGCCTGACGGTCTTTCTCGTCGTGCCGGCCGTGGTGTGGGCGCTTGGCTCATCACGCGGATCGCTCCTGCGGCTGGTGCCCTACGGGATCGCCGCCGCCATCCTCGGCTACGGACCGTCGATCGCCTATCAGGTCCGACATGGCTGGATCCCGCCGTGGGCGCAGGGCAACGGGACCTCGACGGGGTCCGTCGGGACCCGGCTGAGTGGGCTCGTCCATCCGGTCCTGGGCATGTTCCTCGGCGCGCTGCGACCGTTTTCGGGGGCGCCGGCGGCCAGCTGGCTGCCGCAGGCGCTGGTGGTGGCCGCCGCGCTTGCGCTCCTCGCTGCGGCGATCGCAGTGCGCTGGCGTGGGTTGGTCGACCTGGCGACCCTGGGCAGCTCCCGCCGCGCCCCGATCGACCCGGTGCTCGCCGGGTTCATCCTCTTTGCCGTCCCATACGGCCTTTCCAGCTTCACCGTCTACACGCGCGAACCGCGCTACCTGTTCACGCTATACCCCATGCTTGCGCTGGTGCTCGCCTGGGGCGTGACGCGGGTACCGGGACGAGCCGTCATGCCCGTCGGGCTCGCACTGGTCGCCGTCATCGCTGCGATGAGCATCGCCACGATGCGCACCGCCGACGCCCGCGGCGAGACAACCGGGCACGTCGGCGGGCTTCCCGTCCGCTCCCAAGACATGCCGGCGGTCGTCGTCGCCCTGCAGCGCGAGGGGGTGCATTCGCTGTATGCGAACTACTGGCTCGCGTTCCCGATCGCGTTCGCCAGCAACGGCACGATCGCGGTTGTCGGCTCCCCAGGCGTGCGACGCTTTCCGGACATGGCCGCCCAGGTCGCTCGGGACCCGCATCCGGCCTTCGCCGCGCCGGTAGGGCCGCCCGCCGATCGACTCCAGGCAGCCATCACGGCATCCGGCGCGCACGCCGATCGCATCGACGTGCGCAGCATCGCGATCTTCGTGCATGTGACGCCGCCACGGCGCCCCGCGCAGCTCGGCAGGGCGCTCGACTGACGGCCGGTTACATCACGACCCCACCGTTGACGGAGAGTGCCTGCCCGGTGATGAACCCGGCCGCAGGGGAGACCATGAACGCCACCGCCTCGGCGATTTCCTCCGGCACGGCGGCACGGCGCATCGGGGTTGCGCGGATCGCGCCTTCTACGACCTTCGCACCGACCGGATCGCCGGCGAGCCGATCCTGGAAGGCGGTCTGGGTGACGGCCGGCGAGACGCAATTGACGCGGATCCGGTCGCGTGCCACCTCGCGGGCCAGGGACTTCGAGAAGGCGACGACCCCTGCCTTGGCGCCCGCGTAGACGGCCTCACCCCAACCGCCGACCCGGGCGGTGTCGGAGGCGATCGACACGATTACCCCACCCTCCGGCGCGTCCCGCAGCAATGGAAGGGCGGCGTAGCTTCCGTTGACGACACCGAGGTAGTTGATCTGGACGATCCGCAGCCAGTCGTCCGGGTCCGAGTCGGCAAAGAGGCTCGGCCGATCCCAGCCGGCGTTGTTGACCAGGATGTCCAGGCGCCCGAATCGCTCACGCACCTCTGCGATGACCGAGGTGGACTCCTCGACGCTCGTGACGTCGTGGGTCAGCGCCAGCGCATCCGGACCAAACTCGGCGGCGATGGCGAGCACCGCCGGATCCCGATCGGTAAGCACGACCGACGCTCCTCGCGCGCTCAGCAGCCGTGCGATCGCCTGACCCATGCCGCCCGCGGCACCGGTGACGATCGCGACCTTGCCGTCGATGCGCGTGAGCTCGCTCATGCGTCACCCGTCTTGAAGCGCATGAACGTCCCTTGCGAGCTGGCGACCAGCCGCCCGTCGCCGTCGCGGATATCGGCGCGAGCCACCGCGATGCGTCGGCCCATCGACAGGACCGCACCGGTGCCGACCAGCTCCCCGGGATTGCCCGGCGCGGTGAAGTTGGCCTTCATCTCGATCGTCGCGCAGCCCTCGTCAAGGGGCATCTTGGCCAGCAGGGCCAGAGCCATCGCGGCATCGAGCATCCCACTCAGGATGCCGCCGTGTGCAGTGCCGTACAACTGGGTGTGCTCCGGGGTGATCATGATCCGGAACAGGCTTCCCTCGGCGTCGGCCCGCTCCACGCGCATACCGACCAGTTGGTAGTACCCGCAGGCGTTCCATCGCTCCAGGACCGCGGTCTCAAGCACATCAGTGGCCATGCATCACCTTCTGGTTTGGGTTGCGAAGTGCCGCGCGTGCGCGGGCATTCAGCTCGGTGCGGTCGACCTTGCCGGAGGCCGTGACCGGCAGCTCGGCTTCGACCAGTAGTGCACGCGGGCGTTCGGGCGCAGGCAAGGCGGTCAAGCGCACGCGCAGGCGCTCCTCGAGGTCGGGTCCGGGCCGCGGCGTGGCAACCGCCGCAACAAGGCGGGTGACCCCATCATCGTCGATTACCGGCACACAGATCGCGTCGGCGACATCAGGGTCGGCCAGGAGCGCCTCACGCACCCGGGTCGGGTCGACCCAGGACGCGCCGACCTTGATGCGGTCTCCGACGCGACCCAGGATACGCACCTGCCCGTCGGGCACCCACTCGACGAGATCGCCCGTGTGCAGCCAGCCGTCGGTGAGCGTGTGCGCCGTCGCCTCCGGGTTGCCGAAGTACTCGGCCATCACCGTCGGCCCAGACACGAGCAGTTCCCCTGCACCCGGTGGTGCGCCCTCGACCGGAGCGATGCGCAGCCGATATCCGGGCACGACCCAGCCTGTGCGGCCCGCGGCAGGACTGCCGACGACGTCGGAGGTGTAGAGGTTGGTCGCCTCCGAGGACCCCAGCGAGTTCACGATACGCATCCCGGTCGTCTCGGCCACCGCGTCCCAGACGCGCCCGTCGAGGAGTTCCCCCGCGGCCACCGCTAAGCGTACTCCGGCGAATGCGGACCGATCCACGCGCCCCTCGCGCACGTGTCGGGCCAACCGCGCCCACCACGTCGGCACACCGGCGACCACGTTGACGCCGAAATCGCGGCACGCGATCTCGAGCCGCTCGGGATCGCGGCTGTGCGACTCGATCCACGCCGCCGCACCCATGCCGAGCGGGAAGTACATGCTCTTGCCCAGGCCGTAGCTGGTCGGCAGCGCGGCGACCGACCACACGAGGTCGCCGGGCCGCAGCTTGAGGACACGTCGCCCATACGTCGCGATACATCCGGGAATGTCGCGGTGACGATGCAGCGCCCACTTCGACGGTCCCGTCGTACCTGAGGTCAGCAGCATGTAGCAGGGGTCGTCGAGGCGGACCGCACAGATCCCGGGATCGTCTCGTCCGTGGCTCGCGCCGACGGCCACGTCCGCCAGCTCGAGCTGCGCGACGCCGGACAGCAGCTGCGGCCCGTCAGATATGACCAGGCGCGGCGAGACGCGCTCGGCGACATCGCGCAGGCGTTCGCCGGTGATCCCCATGCCCGCCAGCGCCACAACCGCCCCACAGCGGACGGCCCCGAGGAAGGCAGCGATCCATTCGGGCGAGTCCGGCGCGCGCAGGAGCACGATGTCGCGGCGACCGATGCCGCGTGCCGTAAACGCCGCGGCCATCCCCACCGTGCGGTCGCGAAGGTCCGCCAGCGTCCAGGTGGCCTCCGCCGTGACAAGGGCGCGCAGTTTGCCCGCCGGCTCCCCGGACTGATCGAGGAGGATCCACGCCAAGTTGTGGGCGGTCCGGGCGGCGGCCGAATTGCGCACCGGCGCGGTCATCGGCGCCCCCAGGCGCACGCATGCGTCCACGCGAGCGCCAGTGACCCCTCGCAGCGCGGTGATCTCCCCAACACGGACGTCCTCCTTGTGCGGGCAAGCGTAGGACGCGCCACGCCGACCAACATCCGGCGGTCGGCGTGACCAGGGTCAGGGAATCCCCGGACCGGTGTGGCCGCCGGCGACGCGTCGGCGGGGGGTATGGACCAACCCGCCGACGGACCGTAGATTGGTTGCATCACCGCGCATGCCGACATGCGGGTGATTTCCCCGTCGTTTCTGATCTGGGATGTCCGCAATGGCACAAGACGCAGCAGCCATCGCCATCACACCCGACACCCACGGTGAGCCGCCCCCGGCCGTCCGCGACTTTCAGATCGTCCCGCTCAAGGGGCTGCCGATCGTTGCCGCCGCAGTGATCGGGCTGGTCGTCGCGATCGCCAGCAACAACCTCTGGGCGCTGACGTTCTTCCACATCGTCGGTGGCGGCCTCTGGACGGGCGTCGACCTGTTCGTCGGCCTGATACTCGGGCCGATCATCGGACGGATGTCGATTCCGGCACGCATCGAGTTTACGACCAGGTTCATGCCGAAGATGGTCCTGATCATGCCCACGCTGGTCACCATGACGCTCGCCTCGGGCTGGCAGCTGGCACGTCACCTGGGGAACTTGGACCCGAGCTCGCCCAACCACGCATGGCTCGTGGCCTCGTTCGTTGTCGTCGGGATCATGGCGACGATTGCCATCGGCCTGCTTGAGCCCGCCAACCTGGCAGTGCTGTTCGAGCTCAAGAAGCCCAACCCCAACGGCCTGCGCATCGCCAGGCTCATGCGCATCTTCGTATACACCGCCGGGATCACTGGGATCCTGCAGATCGCGACACTGATCATCATGACGCGGGTGTCGTCGCAATGACGACCGCCGCCGCCCCCGAACGAAGCTTCCCTCCGATCGACAAACTCGCCGACCTGGCGATGGTCCTGGTCATCATCGGCGGGATCTACATGGCCGCAAACCTCCCGGGGAGCATCTCGCTTGTCCCGGCGATCGTGCTCCTCGTGGTGGCCGTCGTTGTCCTGGTGGTCGATGTCGTGCTGCTCGCACGACTTCAGGACTTCGCGTGGGCGTCGTTTCGCCTGGTCGCCGGCTGGGCCCTGGTGGCCTACCTGGTCATCGCCGGCATGATCGGATACGCATTTGTCTACGACGGTACGCGCGGCGAGGGCCTGGTCGTACTGATCGGCATGCTCGGCGTGTTCGCGATCGCGGTGCCGCTCCTTTTGGGGTTCTCGGTCGCGCGGTACCAGCCGAGCGTTCGGGATCCCGAGCCACAGCCCTCACAATGACCAAACCGCCGGCAGGGGCGCGACCCTGCCGGCCGCGTGCGGATGCGCGACATGCCGGTTGGACGGTATCCCGCGCTGCTGTGCAGGGAGAGATCGGAGCCTGAGGATGCTCGGGATCGCGACCAACGAAGCCGCCACGCAGGCATCCGGCACGGCACGACAGAGAGACCTGACAGTCCGAAGAGCGCTGCGAGTTGGCGCCGCCGCGTCGGCGTATCACGGCGTGGTGCTCGGCTCCAAGTACTTCCTGCCCGGTCCGGATCGCGGAATCGGCCGGGGCACGCCGCGCCCGAAGGTCATCTTCAACGGCGGTGACCCATCCGGCGTCGTGAGCAAGATCCGCTGGACCACCTGGGGCGGCAAGGTCGCGATCGGGTATGGGCTGAATCCGATCTTCAAACCCGGCGGCGGGTACTACGCGACCCCGGCGCGGATCGAACTCAAGGCGGTTGGCATCGGGCGCTGTTACAAGGCCAGCCCGCGGTCCTACACCAGGCCCGTGGCGCGGGAGGCCGTGCGGCCGGGGGACCGATGGGAGGCTGGTTCCTGTGGGGTGGCCAGACGACCCTCTGCACCTGGCACTAGCGCCGGTCTGCGGCACACGCTGACGGTTGCGCTACCGCGCGTCGATCCCGGCGGTCCGCTGGCCTTCGTCGTTTCCCCCTCGGAGCGAGGCACCTGGTGACGGCGCAGACCCTAGGCGCGCCGACGCGGCGAAGGTAGGTTCTGCACGAGCCCTGACGATTGCCGGGGCGTCCCCCAGAGCCCGAGGAACACAACATGCCCACCGTCGTCGCGCACCACGATGTGAAAGACACCAATCATTGGCTCGCCTCACCCCGACGCGAGGAATTCTTCGGCCCCTTGGGCGTCACCAATATCCGAACGTTCGTCAACCCGCAGAACCCCACCCAGGTCGCGGTCCTCATGGACGTTGCCGACATGGACGCGGTCATCGGCGCAATGGGCACGCCGGCCGCGGCAGACGCGATGGCGTACGACACCGTGCTCCCGGAAACGCTCGTGATCTGCGTCGAGGCGTAGCCCCAGACCGCATCTGGTCATCGCTCCGCGCTGCGCAGGTGCCGACTGGCAACCGCCCGCACCTGCGCGGCGGCGGGAACGGGCGGGCCGCCGGATCCAGGCACCCCCGGCCGTGCCCTGATGCGCCTGTTCTCGCCCGCGCGCCGCGCCTTGGTCGACCCCACATCGATCCTTGTGAACTCCAGAATCGCGGTATGTGCCCGCATGAGCTTTCGCGGCCGTATCGCGCCTTCACGGGGTCGTGGCCACGCAGCGCCTTGGGCTCGCGACGTCGATCGCTCGGCAGCGTACGGGTTCAGCGTCCTCGTCGCCGTGCGAGCCCGCGAGCGTCCGACGGGCGTCGTATCACGTTGACGGGGTTGAGCCGCCGGCCAGGAGCGGGCTGAGGAAGCACCCGGACAGGGTTCGCGGGGTGCTGCCTGAGGCCGTCCGTCGGAATCATCCGGCCAGGAGGAGGTACAGGGCTCTGCGCAGCTCGGTGATGAGCTCGACCGCCTGTGCTTTCTGCTCATCGGTACCGATGTGGGCGATCTGACGTGCCGCAATGTGCACGGTCTGTACGGCCTCGCGCAGTTGGACCTGAGCGGGATCCGCATCGCGGACCATGGCGGCCCAGGGGGCCTCGCCGACCGAGGCATGTGCCTCGCCACCGGCGGCAGTGAGCTTGAACAGCTTCTTGCCGGCGATGGTCTCGCTCTGGACCAGGCCCTCGTCTTCGAGCATCGCCAGCGTGGGGTAGACCGAGCCGGGGCTCGGCTTCCAGACGCCGCTGGTGCGCGTCTCGAGTTCCTGGATCATCTCGTAGCCGTGCATTGGCCGCTCGCCGAGGAGCGCCAGGACCGCGGCCCGGACGTCACCGCGCCGGGCGCGGCCGGGGCCTCGTCCTTCGCGATGCTGCTCGCCTCGGTGTCCGGGTCGACCGCCAGGGCCGTGGTGGTGCCGACGGCGATCGCCGTCAACCTGAGATCTGCGGCGGCTGCCGCAGCTGGTGTCGTGCATGTGCGATTCCCTTCGTGACATTCGCTGTAAGCCGAGTGCTTACTATACATCACGATATATCGTTATCTATCGCCTTGTCAAGACCGACGCGCTGCGCCAATCGAGCAGAGGGGCGCGGAGACCCTCCGCACTCTAGGCACCACCGCCCGTGGCGTTCCGCACCGACAGGATCAGCCGCCACGTGGGCGGTAATCCGCATCGATACGCCCACTATGAGCACGTCTGCGGGCAACGATCGACGTCTCCCCGGCAGGAATCGAACCTGCGCCATCGGACGAACGAAGTCTCTGCAGCGAGTTCCGCCGACTACATTCCCGCCTACGAAACGCCGCGGCATTGCACGTTGCAAAGGCCACCGAGATGGTCCGACTGTCACCGAGTGCCGTCGCGTCTGTAGCGCGTGGTTGACCCCGTCGGGCTATGAAGGCCGCGCGTCCGGGACGCGCCGTCGGTACCGGCACGCGACAGTCACGCCGACCGACCGCGCCGGCATGCGGAAACTCGACGCGCGCCGGGTCACACGGGCGCGCGCCTCGAATCCTCTCGTCGCAGGTCGACGCCGCGTGACGTCCGGGTCTAGCTCCCGATGTGCTGGTGCGATACCAGATCAATCCAAGTAATGCTCGAAGGCGGTCCGGTAATGCCGCCCTTCACCAGCGCCGGGCCGAGGCGCTCCTCCATGAACTTGGCCTGGTGCCCCGGCGAGTCCCACACCTCAATTACGACGAGGTGTCCAGCCTCATTGAGTCCCGCGGAATGAGCGACCATCCCGTCCGGCCAGGTTCCCTCGCCGGTTGCCGCATCGATGCCAAGCGCCTTGTTCACCGCCCAGTACTCCGTCGTGGTGATGCCCTCAAACTCGAGAATCAATTCTGCCGCCATGACGTCCACCTTCCTCTTTCGCTGCTGGTCAGCCCACCTCGACATCCTCCCAACTCTGCGCCGACCACGCCACCCCCCCCCGTCGCGCTGTTGCGGCGCCTGATCGCGCCGATGCGATCTGGCTGCTCTTGCCCCCGCATGTGCCTCACAACCCATCTCGGAGGACGCCTTGGACGACCGCAGAACTCGTACAGGCCGTGTGTTCGATGCGCCCGGCACGATTCGAACGTGGGACACCAGGCTTAGGACGTGTCGGCCCCGAGCATCTCTGAGGGCCTTCCTATTCAGCAATCCCCGTTATGGAGCGGGTGTCACGCAGGGGAAGCGCCGATTCGTTGCCGCCGACTGCCGAGGGGTCTGTTGACCACCTCTTGGCCCTGAGACGACAGGTCAGCAGTCCGGACGACCGGTCGCGTCACCACCTGCTGCGTGACGCATCAGCAGGCAGTCCAGTTTGTCGCGGAACGGCGGCGGCAGCGTTGCTTTGGATCTCGAGCGATCGTGAGCCGTACCCACCGCATCATCCGTGGGTGAAGCCCGGCGGCGTTGTCGTTCGCCGCCGGGCTTCACCCACGGTCGCGTTCAGCCGTTTGGCGACACGGCCACCTTCACCGAGCCCTCCTCGCGGGTGGCCATCGTCGTGTAGCCCGTCGCGGCGTCCTCCATACCGAGGTCGTGAGTCAGAACCGGTGACGGGTCGATCGTGCCCTGCTCGAGGAGGGGCCACAGATCGGCGAGGTAGCGCTTTACCGGCGCGACCCCCCCGCGAATCGTGAGGTTGCGCAAGAAGCACTGATCCCACGCGATGTCGGGGGCGCCGAGGAACACCTCCATCCCCACCCAGCTGACGGTTCCGCCAGGCTGGACCATCTCGGTCGAGGACTTCATCGACTGATTGCTGGAGATCGCGTCGACCACAACGTGAGGACCGTGTCCGTCTGTCAGGCCACCAAGCACCTCCTCGAGGCCACCGTTCGCCGAGGTGTTGACCGTGTGGGTCGCCCCAAGACGCCGACCCACCTCGAGACGATCGTTGTGATGGCCAGCCAGCACGATCGCGGCTGGGTTGAAAAGCCGGGCCGCGTGGCACGCGAGCAGGCCAACCGCCCCGTCGCCGACGACAAGAACCGTGTCCCCCTCGGAGATGTCCCCCCCGACGACGGCGTGATACGCGGTCGTAAACACGTCGACCATCGGCAAGACTCGAGCGTCGTTCGCATCGTCCGCAAGCGACTCAGGTACGGGCTCGAGCGTTCCGTCAGCCATCGGCACGCGGACATACTGAGATTGGCCTCCCTGGACCTC
>JADGPF010000052.1 GCA_017882585.1 Thermoleophilia bacterium | reverse complement strand
TCGTCGTGCCGGTGCTGACCGGCGCCGTGGCGCGGGCGGCCGGCAAGCGACAGGCCCGGGCCCGTGCCGAGCTGTCCAGTCGCGTCGTCGATGTCCTGGAAGGCGCGCCCGACATCGTCGCCTGGGGCCTGCGCGACGCCCACATCGCCGGCGTGACCGACGCCAACGACACGCTGATGAAACTCGGGCGCCGCGATGCCTACGCGGGCGGAATCGCCGCGGGACTCGGCGGCTTGGGCGCGCAGCTGGCGGCATTGGCGGTGCTGGTCGTCGCGGTGCCGGCGGTCCGGGACGGACGCCTGGACGGGGTGGTGTTGGCGGCGCTGGTATTGATGACCCTCGCGGTATTCGAGGTGCTGGTGCCGCTGCCGGTCGCGGCCCAGAACCTGACCGCATGCGGTCAGGCCGCCGTGCGCCTGGAGGAATGCGTCGACCGGCCGGTCCCGATCGTCGACCCGGCGATGCCGGTGGCGCCCGGTGCAGGCCGGACGCTCGTGTTGCGGGACGCATCCGTGCGCTTCGACACTGACCAACCCCCGGCGCTCCAGCACATCGATCTCGTGCTCGAATGGGGTCGCGCGGTGGCGATCGTTGGGCCCAGCGGGTCGGGCAAGACGACGTTGTGCGAGGTGCTGGCACGGCTGCGTGACCTGGATTCCGGTCAGGCCTTGCTTGATGGCATCGCGCTTGAGCGCCTGCGTCAGTCTGACGTCCGGCGTGCGGTCACCCTTGTCCCGCAGGATGCGTATCTGTTCCCGGCATCGATCGCCGCGAACTTGCGCATCGCCCGCCCCGATGCGACCGACGACCAGCTTGGGATCGCGCTGGCACGTGCCGGGCTCGGCGAGTGGGTCGGGGAGCTGCCCGACGGCCTCGAGACCAACGTGGGCCAGGACGGGGCGCTTTTGTCAGGCGGCCAGCGTCAGCGTCTGACGCTGGCGCGCGGTCTACTCGCGCCAGGCGGCCTGCTGATCCTGGATGAACCGACCTCGCACCTGGACGCCGAATCCGAGGCGGCGTTCCTGGACGACGCACACCGGGCAGGCGTGACCGACCGGACGGGCCTGTGTGTCGTCACGCACCGCCTTGCCGGCATGGAGCGTTTCGACGAGATCGTCGTGATCGAGGCCGGCCGCGTCCGCGAACGGGGCACGCACCGCGAGCTGCTCGCCGCCGACGGGTGGTACGCGTCGATGGTGAACGCCACCGCGGTGTGAGGCGATTGCGACCGGTCGTAGGGGCCAGCAGTTAGGCTGGGGCCCCGCCGAGCGCCGATGGAGGTTCATTGCGATGCGCGCCACCTCGCTGCAGTCCGTGTTTCCCCAGGACACGAACTCACAGGGCAACCTGTTCGCCGGCACTCTCATCGGCTGGATGGACCGCTGCGCGGCCTATGCGGCGATGCGCCAGGCTCGGGGCAACGTTGTCACGGCCGCGATGGACGAGATCACCTTTCGGATTCCCATCGTCAAAGGCGACCTCGTCGAGATCGAAGCCGTGGTCGAAAGCATCGGGCACACCTCAATGCGCGTGAAGCTCGATGTCTGGCGCGAGCGGATCGAGGATGGCACGCGTGAGCTGTGCGTGGTGGGCCACTTCACGCTCGTGGCCGTGGGACGGGACGGTCGTCCGGTCGCCGTGGCCCAACCGACCGCCTAGCCACGCCTCGGCCGGGATGCGCACGGGCATCCCGGCCGGTGCAGCAGACCCTTAGAGCAGTTCGGCGACCGTCTCGCGCTCGCCGACGAGCTCATCGTTCGACGCGTCGATCTTTGCCTGGGCGAACTCGTCGTGCGCGACGCCGGTGATGATCTCGTACTTGCCCGAGGCCACGGTCCGGACCGGCACCGACGCCCAGACGTCGGCTGCGAACCCGTAGGAGCCGTCGGACTGGCACACGACGGAGTGGATCGTGTCGCTCGGCGTGTACAGCGACTTGACATGGTCGATCAGGGCGTTGGCCGCCGAGGCTGCGCTCGACAGGCCACGCGCCGCGATGATCTCGGCGCCACGCTTGCCGACCTTTGGCAGGAAGTCCTCACGCAGCCACGCGTGATCGCTGATCACGTCGGTGGCTGGCGCGCCACCGATCTTGGCGTGCAAGAAGTCGGCGAACATCGTCGGGGAGTGGTTCCCGTAGATGATGATGTTCTCGACGTCGGTGACCGCGACGCCGGCCTTCTGCGCCAACTGGGTCGAGGCCCGGTTCTGATCGAGACGGGTCATCGCGGTGATGCGCGTCGGCGAGATCCGCTTGAAGCGACTCGCGGCAATCATCGCGTTGGTGTTGCAGGGATTTCCGACAACGCAGATGGTCACGCCGCCCGCGGCGACCTCGTCGATGGCGTCACCCTGCGCGACGAAGATGCGTCCGTTGTCCTTGAGCAGGTCCGCGCGCTCCATTCCCGGCCCGCGCGGCTTCGAGCCCACGAGCAGGATCCAGTCGGCGTCGCCGAAGGCCACGCGTGCGTCGTCCGTCGCGGTGACGTTGGTCAGCAGCGGGAAGGCACAGTCGTCGAGCTCCATGACCACGCCGTGCAGGGCCTTCTGGATCTGCTCGACGGGGATCTCCAGCAGCCGTAGATCCAGCTGCTGGTCCTTGCCAAACATTTCGCCTGCGGCGATGCGCGGGAGCAGTGAATAGCCGATCTGGCCCGCTGCGCCCGTGACGGCAACCTTGAGTACCCCCATCAGGCGCCCAGCTCTTTCATACGCTCGATGACGGCGGTGGCTACCTCGGCGGTGCCGAGCGCGGTCGGATCATCACGATCCGGCTTCATGTCGTAGGTCACAGACGTTCCTTCGCGAATAATGTCGGCGATGGCGGACTCCATGAGGTCGGCCGCCTCGGCCTCCTTGAGGTACTTGAGCATCATGACCCCGGAGAGCATCATCGCCATCGGGTTGACCTTGTTGAGCCCGGCGTACTTCGGGGCAGACCCATGGGTCGGCTCGAACAGCGCGGCCTCGGTACCGATGTTGGCACCTGGGGCGACACCGAGCCCACCGACCAGGCCGGCGCCCAGGTCGCTCAGGACGTCGCCGTAGAGGTTCGGGAGCACGATCACGTCGTACAGCTCGGGCTTTTGCACGAGCTGCATGCACATGTTGTCGACGATGCGCTCTTCGAACTCGATGTCCGGGTAGTTCTTGGCGACCTCTGTGGCCACGGCGAGGAACAGGCCGTCGGTGAACTTCATGATGTTGGCCTTGTGGACCGCCGTGACCTTCTTGCGGCCGTTATCTCGGGCGTACTCGAACGCGTAGCGCACGATGCGCTCGCTCGACTCGACGGAGATCGGCTTAATCGAGATGCCGGTGCGCGGACCGAGGCTGGCGTCGGGGTGGGTCTCCTTGATGAACTCGATCAGGCGGAGGTTGTCGGGCGTACCCTCCTCGTACTCGATGCCTGCGTACAAGTCTTCGGTGTTCTCGCGGATATAGACGAGGTTGACATCCTTGTACTTGGTACGGACGCCCTCGTAGTACTTGCACGGGCGGACGCAGGCGTACAGGTTGCACGCCTTTCGCAGCGCCACGTTGACACTCCGAAACCCCGTTCCGACGGGCGTGGTGATGGGGCCCTTGATGCCGACCTTGTTGGTGAGGATCGACTCGATGGTGGACTCGGGGAGCGGGGTCCCGACTTCCTTCATGACGTCGACGCCAGCTTCCTGCACGTCCCAATCGAAATCGACGCCAGTCGCATCCAAGACGCGCTTGGTGGCCTGGGCGAGTTCGGGACCGGTACCGTCGCCGGGGATGAACGTGACGCGGTATGCCACTGAATCCTGCTCCTTGGTGGCGGTTTGTGGAGGCGACGGGCGCGTCTGTACGCACGCACAGACCCGAATCGCCGCGCAAAACAGCGGGAGTATACGCTTGTAGTCCGAACACGGAGACAGCTCAGGTGCGCCCCCGGTCCGCATGCATGGTGCTTGTCCGAATTCCCTCAGCCGGACGAGGGAAGTTCGGCCGACGGAGAGGGTCGGATGTCACAAGTGAAGTCCACTGCTTATTCGGTAGATTCCCTGGTCGGAATCACGATCACGCTGTCCACCACGAGAGCACCCTAGGGGGGCGGAAGTTTGCACACCCATGACGTTGTGGTCGTCGGGGCTGGCCTCGCAGGAATGCGGGCGGCAATCGCCGCACACGAGGCCGGGGTCGATGTCGCGCTGGTGACGAAGGTCCACCCGGTGCGGAGTCACTCCGGGGCGGCCCAGGGTGGCATCAACGCCGCACTCGGCAACGCGAGCGAAGACTCGACCGAGAACCACACCTTCGACACCGTAAAGGGCTCGGACTACCTGGGTGACCAAGACGCGATCGAGATTCTCTGCGGCGATGCGCCGGGCGAGATCATCCAGCTCGAGCACTGGGGCGCGGTGTTCTCCCGCCACGAGACCACGGGCAAGATCGCCCAGCGTCCATTCGGCGGGGCCGGCTTCCCGCGCACGTGCTACGCCGCCGACCTGACCGGGCTGGTGATCCTCCACACGCTCTACACGGTGTGCGTCAAGTACGACATCCCGTGCTACGAGGAGTACTTCGTCACGGAGCTCATCACCGATGACCACGGCGGCTGCGCCGGGGTCATCGCCTACGACATGGTGCACGGCACCGTCGAGGCGATCGGCGCGAAATCGGTGGTGCTCGCTACGGGCGGCGCCGGCCGCGCCTACGCCCCGTCGACCAACTCCCACAGCTCGACCGGTGACGGCATGAGCCTGGCTTTGCGCGCCGGGGTGCCGCTCAAGGACATGGAGTTCATGCAGTTTCACCCGACGACGCTGAATCCCAGCGGCGTGCTGGTGACCGAGGGTGCCCGCGGCGAGGGCGGCATCTTGCTCAACAAGGACGGCGAGCGGTTCATGAGCAAGTACGCGCCGAACAAGCTTGAGCTTGCATCGCGCGACGTCGTGTCCCGCGCCGAGGCCACCGAGATCATGGAGGGCCGCGGGATCGATGGGTCGGTTCTGCTCGACCTGCGCCATCTCGGCCGCGACAAGATCATGGAGCGCCTGCCGCAGATCCGCGAGCTGGCGATGGCGTTTGCCGGCGTCGATCCCATCGACGCGCCGATCCCGATTCGCCCCGGGGCGCACTACCACATGGGTGGCGTACACGTGGACTCCTGGGGCGCCGCCCCGCACATGCCCGGTCTGTTCGCGGCCGGCGAATGCGCCTGCGTGTCGGTGCACGGGGCCAACCGCCTCGGCGGGAACTCGCTGCTGGAGACCGTCGTGTTCGGCGCCCGCACCGGCACCGCCGCCGCCGGCGCCGCCCAGGACTTCAACGGGCGCGGCATCCAGGCGCGTCCCGAGCACGGGTATGCGTACGAGATCAAGCTGCGCGAGCTGCTGGACCGCGCCGATGGCCCGCGTCAGTACGTTATCCGCGACGAGCTCGCCAACACCATGCAGGAGAAGGCCGGCATCTTCCGCACCGGCGCCGAGCTGGGTGAGGCCCAGGCGACCATCGACCGGCTGCGCGGGCAGTTCAAGGGTGTCGTCGTGGACGACAAGGGCAAGACGTTCAACCAGTCGCTCATCCATGTCATCGAGACCGGCTTCCTGCTGGATCTCGCCGACACCATGGTGGCGGGTGCGCTCGCCCGCACCGAAAGCCGTGGTGCGCACTCACGGACGGACTTCCCCGAACGCGACGACGAGCACTGGATGAAACACACACTCGCCTACCTCGAGGACGACACCATCCGCCTCGATTACTCTGAGGTCACTTTCACGAAGTACGAGCCGCAGGTGAGGAGCTACTGATGCCCCAGACAACGTTCGATGTCTTCCGCTATCAGCCGGACACCAGCGACGATGCCTATCGCCAGACGTACGAGCTCGAACACGGCGAGGACCTGACGCTGCTCGATGCGATCCTGCGGCTGCAAAACGAGCAGGACGGCACGCTGGCGGTCCGCTATTCATGCCGATCGGCGATTTGCGGGTCGTGTACCTGCCGCGCCGACGGCAAGACGGTGCTCGCGTGCATGACCCAGGTCGAGGACCTCAAGGACCAGAACGGCGGCCAGCCGGTGCGCGTCGACCCGATCGGCAACTTCAAGCCGATCAAGGATCTCGTCGTCGACCTGGAGCCGTTCTGGAGCAAGTTCAGGTCGGTCAAGCCGTACCTGATCGCCGACGACGCGCCGCCGGAGCGCGAACGGATCGTCTCCAAAGAGGCGATGCAAAAGATCTACAACGAGAGCAAGTGCATCCTGTGCGCAGCCTGCTACTCGGAGTGCAACTCGCTGGCCGCGGACTCCGAGTTTGTCGGACCGGCGGCGTTTGCCTGGGGCTTTCGCTTCGCCGCCGACGAGCGCGACACCCAGCGCAGCCAGCGCGCCAAGCTGTACTCGGGTGAGCACGGGATCTGGGACTGCACCCGCTGCATGTATTGCAACGAGCGCTGTCCGAAGGGCGTCGACCCGCGTGACGCGATCGAGAAGCTCGGCGGCATCGCCTTCCAGGAGGGACTCGGCATGAAGGACGCCGGCGCCCGGCACGCCAAGGCGTTTCTGTATTCGCTGCGGCACGGCGGCAAGCTCAACGAGACGCTGTTGGTCCCGCTCACCCAACCGCTCAAGGCGCCCTTCGATCTTCCGTTCGCCGTCAAGATGATCTCCAAGGGCAAGGCTCCGTCGCCGCTGCCCCACAAGATCCGTAGGCTGGACGAGGTCAAGACGATCATGAAGAACGTGAAGGAGACGATCTAGGTGGCCCGCAAGTTCGCGTATTACCCCGGATGCGTGGCGGAGTTCAGCTCCAAGGAGCTCAACTCGACCACCAAGGCACTCGCACCGCTGCTCGACATTGACCTTCAGGAGATGCCGGCAGCGACCTGCTGCGGCGCCGGCGATGTCGCCGAGGCCAAGCCCAACCTCTATCTGACGCTCAACGTGCGCATCTTGTCGCAGGCCGAGGAGATGGGCTGCGACATCATGACCATCTGCAACGTGTGCACGTTGAACCTGCGCCGGGCCAACAAGCTCGTGCGGGAAGACCCGCGTCTGCTCGAGGCCGTCAACGAAGAGCTCGTCAAGGCCGGTGCACGCCCGTACGAGGGCACCCGCGAGGTCACGCACCTGCTCTGGTACATCGCCACCGAGGAAGGTCTGTCGCTCCTGGAGCGTCAGGGCCCGAAGGGCCTCAGCGGTCTTCGCGTGGCGCCGTACTATGGCTGCCAACTGCTGCGGCCCTCGTCGGTGATGGGCTTCGAAGACCCCGACCAGCCCCAGTCGCTGGAACGGCTGATCGTCGCGCTGGGCGGCGAAGTCGCCGACTACGAGGCCAAGTCGAAGTGCTGCGGCTTCCCGATCCTGTTGGCCCGCGAGAACACGGCCCTCAAGGAGTCCCACGTGGCGCTGTCCCAGGCCCGCGACGCGGGTGCCGAATGCATGGTGACGCCGTGCCCGTTGTGCCACCTGGCGATGGACGCCTATCAGCGCAAGGCCGAAGCGGTCAACGGCGAGACCTACAACATGCCTGTGCTGCACCTGCCCCAGCTGATTGGACTGGCCCTCGGCCTCGATAACAAGATCATGGACTTCAAGCGCCACATGGTGCCGGTCGACCAGGTCCTGTCGGTCGTCGGAGCCTGAGCCCACCGGCCCCTCGCGCCGCAATCGCGCGCGAGGCCGGGCGGTGGTGTGTCCGGGTTGGCCGCCATTCGGCGGGCAACCCGCGGTTTTTCGGGGCCCTTTCGCGCGGAGGTGACGAGGTGGCCGTCGAACGTGGCATGATCGCGCTGTGAGTCGGATCTTGGCAGTCACCGATGCGGTTGCCGGGCAGCTCCCGGAGTGCTGCGGCGACTGCGTGTTCTGGCAGCGCACGCGCACGCCGGCCAAGGCATCGGCCAAGCGCCGCTGGGCGCGCACCGCGGTACGCCGTTTCGGCCCGTGGGGTCGGGTCTTGCACGAGCAGGGCGTGTTTCGCGGCATGATCCAGTACGGACCGCGCGCGCTGTTTCCGCGCACTCGCATGATGCCCGCCGGGCCGGCCTCGGCGGATGCGGCCATCGTGACGTGCGTCTATCTGGGCGAGGTCGATCGCGCCGGGACGTGCGAGCGGCTGTTTCTCGAAGCCCTGGCGGATCTGCAGGGACGCGGTATTGCCGCCGTCGAGGCCTTCGGGATCAACTATCCGGACGATGTTCCGACCGACGACCGCTTTGGGGCGCACCACACCCTGTTCGATCGGACCTTTCTCGGTCACCTCGGGTTCGACCCCGTGCGCGCCGCCGGACAGGTCGTCCTGATGCGTCTGGAGTTGGCCGACCCTGGGAGTTCGCCGCGCCGACGGGTAGAGCGGGCCGCGGCGCGGTTGCGCCGCGGGCGGGTGCCGCGAGGCGCGCCGGTCGGATGAGCGTTCGCGCGGCCGAGGTCCGGGCGGCGCAGCGCCTGCTGTGGCTCGTCCTAGTGGTTTCGCTGGTGGCGTTGCTCGTCCCGGGTGGTGCGATGGGCAGGCCGGCGGTGATCGGTGCGCCGGCCGTCGGTAGCCTCGAGCGCGGCGACACGTATGTCGATCCCGCGCTCTACGACACCACCGTGGCCCAGCAGGTGCGCGCCGACGCCGCGCTATTGGCCAAGCGCGGGCAGCACGTCAAGCTTGCCGCCGTGCCGTTCGTGCCGGGCGGCGATCTGTTTGCGTACGCGGAGGCGCTGCGCACGACGCTCAACTACCCGGGAACGCTGGTCGTCACGACGCCCAACGGCGACGTCGCCGCGGCCGGACCGCGCAGCCAGCTGTCGATCCAGACCGCGTTGACCGCGGTCGGCGCATCAACGGTCGCTGATCCCGCGGCGCGCCTGCTCGTCGCGGCGGAGGTCAGCACCCCGCCGCCGACCGACAGCTCGAACGGCGTGCGGGATCTTGTCATCCTGACGTGCCTGGCGCTGCTCGGCGGGGCGGTGGCGATCGGCTGGGGCCTGCGCCGCGAGCAGCGCCGGGCCCATGAGCGCACCATGGAGTCGCGAGGGATCCTCAAGGTGTATGCCGATGCGCTCGGCGCTCGTGCCCGGCTGCTGGCCGTCGCGCCCGGGGCCGGGCCTGAGTCGCGGGCGCTCGTCGAGGCCGTCGAGGCGTACCACGTCGCGGCGGATACGCTCGTCGACCACGCCACATCCGAAGGCGAGCTCAAGGACGGCGCCGCGTCGCTGCGCAGCGGGTTCGGTGACGCCGAGCGGGCGGGTGAGCTTGCGGGGATCGCGCTGCCGGCGACGGATCCGTTTACGGACCTGTGCAGCGTGGATCCGGCGCACGGACCGATCGCGCACCCCGGCGAGGACGGTCCGCTGTGCCCGGCCTGCGTCGAGCGGCTGAAGTCCGGTCACGAGCTCATCCCGCGGCGCGTACTGGTCAGCGGCATGCCGGTGCCGTTCCAGGACGCACCGGTGCCCTATGACGTTACCGCCCCGCATGGCGTTCCGGTCGCCTAGTGCGCCGGCGCGGACGCCAGCCAGCCGCGCGTCACGAGGGATTCGGCGATCTGGACGGCGTTGGTCGCCGCGCCCTTGCGCAAGTTGTCGCTCGAGAGCCACAGCACCAACCCGCGTGGGTGCGACAGGTCGTTGCGGATCCGGCCGACCATGACCTCGTCGCGGCCGGACGCGAGTCGCGGCAGCGGATAGATGGCCCGTTCGGGTTCGTCGGCGAGGATCAGCCCGGGTGCGCCCATCAGCAGGCCCCGCGCGCGGTCGGCGGTGAGCCGTTCCGTGGTCTCGATCTGGATGGACACCGAGTGGCCGTTGAACACCGGCACCCGCACGCACGTCGCGCTGACGGGCAGGTCCGGCAGGCCGAGCATCTTTTGCGTCTCGGCGATGACCTTGCGCTCCTCGCCGGTGTAGCCCGTCACATCGAAGGTATCGATGTGGGGAATGACGTTGAACGCGATCGGGTGCGGGTAGACCCGCGGTGCAGGCTCGTCGCCGGCCAGGTAGCCGTGCGCCTCGCGGCGCAGCTCGGCGATGCCGCCCGCACCGGTGCCAGAGACGGCCTGATAGCTGGAGATGATCACGCGCTCGAGGCCGACGGCGTCGGCGAGTGGCTTGAGCACCACCACCAGCGGTGCGGCCACGCAATTGGGGTTGGCGATGATGCCCTGGTGGCCTTGGATCGCCTGCTCGTTGACCTCGGGGACGACCAGCGGCACGTCGGGCGCCATCCGGAATGCCGAGGAGTTGTCGATCACGACGGCGCCCGCTGCGACGGCGGCCGGCGCGAACTCGCGCGAACGCTGGCCACCGGCGCTGAACAGCGCAATGTCGACGCCCGCGAAACTATCGACGGTGAGGGTGCGGACGGTGAACGGCTTGCCGAGGTACTCGACCGTGCGGCCCTCACTGCGGGCGCTCGCCAAGGGGTACAGGTCGGAGACCGGGAACCCCCGCTCTTCGAGTACACGCAGCATCATCGAGCCGACGGCGCCGGTGACGCCGACGACGGCGACGTTAAACATTGGCCCGCCGGGCAGCCTCGGCCTCGAGATCGAAGGCGTCGTGCAGCGCACGCACCGACCGCTCCACGTCGCGGCGGTTGATGACCACCGTGATGCGGATCGTGGACGTGTCGATCATGAGGATGTTGATGTCCTTCTCTGCCAGGACGCGGAACATCTTGGCGGCGATGCCGGGGTTCGATTTCATGCCGGCCCCGACGAGCGTCACCTTGCCGATCTGGTCGTCGGCGGTGACTGAGGTGTAATCCAGCGATCCCTTGACGTTGTCGAGCGTGTCCAGGGCGCGTGCCAGTTCATCCAGCGGCAGCGTGAACGACAGGTCCGCACGTCCATCGGTGCCCATATTCTGGATGATCGTGTCGACGTTGATCAGCGCGTCGGCGAGCGCGGTGAAGATCGACGCCGCGACCCCGGGTTGGTCGTGGACCCCGGTGATCGTGATCTTGGCCTCGTCGCTCTTGTGCGCGATGC
>JADGPF010000051.1 GCA_017882585.1 Thermoleophilia bacterium | reverse complement strand
CCCCAAAGCGCTTGTCGAGCACCACGTAGCGGCCCTTGGGGCCCAGGGTGACCTTGACCGCGTCGGCCAAGGTGTTGACCCCGCGCTCGAGTGCACGGCGGGCTTCTTCGGCGAACAAGATGTCCTTTGCCATCTGGCGTCAGCTCTCCTTTGGATTCCTACAATGACGGCGCGTCGCGCCTATGCCTGGACCTTGGCGAGGATGTCGTGTTCGGACAGGATCAGCACGTCCTCACCATCGACCTTGATCTCGGTCCCGCCGTACTTCGAGTAGATCACCTCGTCGCCGACGGCGACCTCGAGGGGCACCCGGGCGCCTTCCACGAAGCGACCCTCACCAACAGCGAGAACGGTTCCGCGCGACGGGCGCTCCTTGGCCGTGTCCGGCAGCACGATCCCGCTTGCCGTGACTTCATCTTGCTCGACGGCCTTGACCAGCACCCGATCGCCAAGTGGCTTAAGGGACATGCAACCTCCGGTTACCAGGGAATATTTTTACAACGTCGGCGTGTTGACGCACGCCCTGGCACTCTACGAATCAGAGTGCCAGGGCAGCCTAGCGCAGGCGAACGGTGCGCTCTAGAGGATCCGCCCACGAATCTGGCACTCAGGTGATACGAGTGCCAATCGCGTTAGGGGGCATACTCCGCCGCGCGCGCCAGGACGTCCGCGGGCGTGGCAGCGGCCGCGACGAACACCCACCAACGGTAAAAGCCATCGCGCCGATCGGACGTCACAGTGACACTGCTGTTGAGGGGGTCACCCGGCAGGATGCGAAACAGGCCGCCGCTGACCCGGTCGGCATCCAAGCCGCCGAGACCCCACCACGCAAGCGCAGCCGCCACGGCCCCGGGAGCGTCAGCCGCGCCGCCTGCATAACGCGCACCACACCCCGGGCAGGCGCCCGGTAACGGTTCGGTACCGTCGATCACCAACGTCCGGCACAACGGGCAGACCAACCGCGGACCGCCGGCCATCACGCCATCAGGGGCGCGATGAGACAGACTGCCGCAACCGCGACCCCGACGATGGCCGCGACCGGGACGACGCGCCCGGCGCCCATTCGCCACGACAGCACCCCGATCGCCGCCGCGGCGACGCCGGCCGCGACGATCAGGATGACCTGCCCGCCTGAGACGACGCTTCGTGAGATGCCGATGCTCGCCAGCACCATCGTCAACAGGCATCCGAAATACAGTGAGTCGAGTCCCTCGAAGACGAACTCGCGCACACGTTGACCCTCATCGAACAGCCACGCGGCGATCACGAGATCCCAGATCACCATGAGCAGCACGCTCTTGGGCCGCGCACCGTGAATGCCGAAAAAGTGGACGAGCAGGGCGAGGGCGATCAGGGCGGCGATGGCCGCCGCGCCAAACAGCACCGGCCAGACGAACCGGACAAGCTCACGATCGCGAGCGGACATGCGTGCCGGGTCGGCCTTGCGGATGCGGCGGCGACCAATCGGACGCCCTGCGGCCTCGACGCTCCGTGCCCAATACACCACGCCGGCCGCCGCCGCGGCACCGAGCAGGGCGCCGATCAACGCCGGTGCAGCGGCATCGTTGGGGCTGTCACCGGCTACGCGCAGCAGCGCATAAAGGACCACCCATCCGATAATCGCCCCGGCGACCAACCAGGACCCCAAGTGCGCGAGCAAGCCGCGCTGTGGGGAGACGCGCGTGCCCGTCACGACGCGACCCCCAG
Organism: Thermoleophilia bacterium; assembly: GCA_017882585.1. Classification (GTDB taxonomy): domain Bacteria; phylum Actinomycetota; class Thermoleophilia; order Miltoncostaeales; family Miltoncostaeaceae; genus CAITWD01. The sequence continues at coordinate 4,025 of JADGPF010000051.1, read as the reverse complement.
GGCACGGGCGAGCCGCGTGGCCGCGCGACCCCGATGGGAAATGGCGTTCTTCTGCTCGGCGGTGAGCTCCGCCATCGCGTGGGTCCTTCCGTCGGGGATGAACACCGGGTCGTAGCCGAACCCACTCTCGCCGCGGCGCGCGTCAGCGATGACGCCCGAGCATGTGCCGCACGCCACGGTCATCGTGTCGTCGGCCGCGAGGGCGACCAGGACGCACACAAAGGCGGCACGGCGATCGATCGTACCGTCAAGTTCCTCAAGCAGCCGCCCGCAATTACTGGCGTCGCTGGCCTGAGGACCAGCATATCGGGCACTCTGGACTCCGGGCCGGCCATCGAGTGCGCGGACCGCCAGGCCCGAGTCGTCGGCGAGCACCAGCTCGTCGTCCGGGGTGATGGCCCGGGCGGCTCGGGCCTTGAGCAACGCGTTCTGGAAGAACGTCTCACCGGTCTCCGCGACGACAAAGCCCGGCGGAACTGCGGCGACGCTCACGCGGTCGCCCAGCAGCGCACCAAGCTCACGCGCCTTGCCGCGGTTGCCTGTCGCAAGAATGATCCTCACGCGCTCGCGAGTGCGTCCGCCTGGATGCCGAGCAGCGTCTGCGTGCCGACCAACGCGAGGTCGAGCAGCTCGTCGAACTGGGACCGCGGGAACGAACGCCCCTCGGCGGTTGCCTGGACCTCGATCAGCTCGCCGGCGCCGTTGACGACGACGTTCATGTCCGCGTCGGCGCGGGAATCCTCGAGGTAGCCGAGATCCAAACGGCACTGGGCATCGACGATCCCAACGCTCACGGCGGCCACAGCAGCGATGATCGGGGTCCGGTCGAGTCGACCTTCGGAGAGCAGACGACGCATCGCGAGCTCCAGCGCCACATAGCCGCCGCAAATGCTCGCGCAGCGGGTGCCCCCGTCCGCGGTAAGCACGTCGCAGTCGATCCACAACGTCCGCTCGCCGAGCGCCTGCATATCGATGACGGCCCGAAGCGAGCGCCCGATCAGCCGCTGGATCTCGGACGAGCGCCCGTCGAGCTTGCCGCGGGTGACGTCACGCATGCGGCGCTCACCGGTGGACGCGGGCAGCATTCCGTACTCTGCGGTCACCCATCCGGCACCCGTCCCGCGGCGCCAACCCGGCACGGATTCTTCGACCGCACAAGTACAGATCACCCGCGTTTCGCCGATCTCTATCAGTGCACTGCCGTGTGCCGTCGGCACGAAGTGCGGGAGTATCCGGACCTGGCGCAACACGTCGGCGCTCCGGCCGTCAGGGCGAGCAGTTTCTGCCACAGGTGTCCTTGCATTGGAGTCCACGCCGCCAAGGATAGTCACCGGGCGCGGATGCGGACCGTGTGGTGTAGGCGCCGAACGTCAATTAGGTTGTGAGCGCAGTTCGATATGGCGGATTCCGTGATCAGCACCCAGGAAGAGCGTCTAGCGCAGGCGACGACGCCACGCGAGCGTGCGCTTGCCCTGGTCGAGCTGGTCGACTTGCTCGCCCACCGCGATCCCGCCCGGGCACGCCAACTCGGTGATTCGGCGCTCGGCGCCGCCCTGGCCGCCGACGACTCGTGGCTCGAGGCGCGCGCCAGACTCTCGCGGGCCAACGCACTGCTCGGGGCTGCGGACGTCGGGCGTGTGCTCGACGAGATGCAGACGGCAATGCGGACCTTCGAGGCGCTCGGCGACCGCCGTGCCCGCGCCTGGGCGCTCGTGCTGATCGCCGCGCTGCACGTTTACAGCGGCGACGGCGTCACGGCCGCCGAGCTTTTGCAAGAGGTCCTTCCGGAGATTCGCAAACGCGGCGACCTGGCCGTACTGGCGCGTGCGCTCAACGAACTGGCCAACGCCCACGCGATTCAGGAAGACCCCGGTCGGGCCCTCCAGCTCTACCGCGAGGCCGCCGACACGTTCCGCAGCGCCGGCGACAACTTGTGGATGGCGTTCGTGCTCCAGAACGCCGCGTACGTGCACTGCGGTCTGGGCGACCGGGCGCTCGCGGCGGGCAACCGCGAAGAAGCAGAGGTCTCGTACGGCCGCGCCCTGGCGCTGACCCGTGAAGCTGCCGAGCTGCCCAATCCCGAGGACAACGTCATCCGGGCGTACGCCGAGGGCATGGCCGGCCGGGCGCTGATCGGCCTCGGCCAGCCGTTGGCCGCCCTCGACCACCTCCGGACCGCCGTACTGACCGCACGCACCGCAGGCGACCGCCGGGCCGAAGGCGCGCATCTGATCGAGACCGCGCGCGCCCTCGACGCCGCCGGGCGTACCCAGGACGGCCTGCGTGCTGCGCTGCGTGCGGTGCACCTGCTCGAAGAGGTCGGCGACCGCCGCACCCTGGCCCAAGCCCTCGAGGTCGCGAGCACCCTGAGCGAACAGGTCGGCGACCTTGCGGCTGCTCTCGCCGCCCAACGCCGGTTCCATGCGCTCAGCCAGGAGCTCGACGGGGAGCGCGCCAAGGCCCGCATGGAGCTCAACGCCCTGCGCCTGGACGTCCAGCAGGCGCGCGCAGAAGCCGAGCGCCGCCGTACCGAGGCCCTCATGGACCCGGTCACCGGACTGCCCAACCGCCGCGACTTCGACGCGCAGTTCGGGCAGCTGGTCGCCCGGACCACCGGGTCGATCGCGCTCGCGCTCATGGATCTCGACCACTTCAAGCGCGTCAACGACCGCTTTTCGCACCTGGTCGGCGACGATGTGTTGCGCGTCTGCGCGCGGCTGCTGCGCGAATCGAGCCGCGACCATGACCTGGTCGCACGCTTCGGCGGCGAGGAATTCGCCATCGTCCTGCCGGGCGCCGAACCGCAAATCGCCTTGGTCGTCTGCGAGCGCATGCGCCGCGCCATCGCCGAGTATCCGTGGGACACGATTCACGAGGGCCTCGAGGTCACCGCCTCGCTGGGCTGCGTCGTCGGTCTCCCGGGGACAACCACCCAGGAACTACTGACAGAAGCCGACCGCCAGCTCTACGCCGCCAAGGCCGCGGGCCGCAACAAAGTGATGCCCGAACCCGGCGCGGACTCAGACTCCTGAGCACTCGGTACCGGTACGATCGGAGTGATGGCCGATTCCCCCCGTGACCTCGCGCGCCTGCTGCTTGGCGCCCGCCATGGGGTCGTCCTGACCGGTGCCGGCGTCTCCACCGAGAGCGGCATCCCCGATTTCCGCTCAGCCGGCGGGATCTGGGAGAACGTGGATCCGATGGAGGTCGGTTCGCTGTCGACGTTCGTCAGCGCACCCGAAAGGTTTTGGAGCTTCCATCGCCCTCGCTTCTCCGCGGTGGACATCATCCGACCGAACCCGGCGCATCTCGCAGTCGCCGAGCTCGAGCGACGCGGAATCATCAAGGATCTGATCACGCAGAACATCGACGGCCTGCATCGTCGAGCCGGAAGCCCGCATCCCATCGAGGTTCACGGCACGCTTGACTTCGGTGAGTGCCTGCGGTGCGGGGCGCGCATCTCCCGCGAGGAGATGGTCGCCCGCGCCGACGACGCGCCGGACGGGGTGCCGCGGTGTACGCAGTGCGGCTTCCAGATCAAGAGCGGCGTCGTCCTGTTCGGCGAGCAGCTGCCGGCCTCGGCGATCAGCGCCGCGTTCGCCGCGTCGGAGGCGGCCGACGTGATGCTCGTGATCGGGTCGAGCCTCCTGGTCACGCCGGTGAGCACCCTGCCGGACATCGTCCTGCGTCAGGGCGGCGCGCTGGCCATCCTCACCGAAAGCGCGACCCCGTACGACGACCACTGCACGGTGCGGTTACACGGCAAGGCGGGGGTTCAGATGACCGAGGTGCTCACCGCGCTCGATGGCCTCGGGATGCCCGCCGCACGCTGACGCACATCACGCCGTGATCTCGACCCGTTCGACGTCCCCAAGCGGCATCTGGAGAAAGCGCGTGCCAAGCGTCCGGAAGGCGGCCGGGTCCCCACTGCAGGCGAATCGGTAGTGCCCTTCGCGCGATTCGTCGCGCAGCAACCCCTTACGCGCGAGCGACTCGCGTAACTCCCGAGCGAGCTCTTCCCCACT
>JADGPF010000050.1 GCA_017882585.1 Thermoleophilia bacterium | reverse complement strand
GGATCTGCCGAGCGTGCGCGAGCCCAAGTACGTCGCGGTCAAGGAGGCGGTGCTGCCGTTTTCCCGGTTCACCGGGTCGGACCCCCTGTTGGGGCCTGAGATGCGCGCGACCGGCGAGGTCATGGGCCTCGCACCGACCTTCGGCGCGGCGTTTGCCAAGGCGCAGCGCGGTGCCGGGGTGCCATTGCCCGGATCGGGCACGGTCTTCGTTTCGACCCGCGACGCCGACAAGGCCCGCGCGGTCGCCCTGGCAGCGGATCTGTCCGGACACGGACTGAAGATCTGCGCGACGCGCGGCACCGCGGCAAGCCTCGCCGCGGCCGGCGTGCCCGTCGATGTGGTCCGCAAGGTCTCTGAAGGCACCGACAACATCACCGACGCGATTCTTGCCGGCAAGATTGCCATGGTCATCAACACGCCAAGTGGCGGAGGCGACCTGACCGACGGCGCCGCCATCAGGCACGCTGCGATCCGGGCGGGGATCCCCTGTATCACGACGATCGAGGCCGCCGAAGCGGCCGCCACCGCGCTCGGAACCGACGACGTCGAGCCGGTCGCGTTGCAGGATATCGCCTAGGTCGTGCGGGCGGCTTGACGGCCGGGACGCAAAGATGGCGCCTAAAAGCGCGCACTTTGGTTAAACTGCTCCACTACGCGGCGGGGCACTAGATTCCTACGTGTCGCCAGGGAGTTCTTGTGGCAGGATGTTCGACAGCCCGCCGCATTGGCTCTTGCCAGGACTGACAATCGACGTTGAGGCTCGCAGCACGATGAACAAGTCCACCTCACAGGCACCCGAGCGTTCACTGGATCAGCGGATGGAGGCGTTGCGCCGAGCCAATGAGATCAGGAGCCTGCGCGCGCAGCTCAAGCGTGATCTCAAGGACGGCAACGTGCAGATCGCCAGCGTGATCTCCGATCCGCCCGAGTACGTCCAGACGGCGAAGGTGTTTGACATGCTGATCGCGGTGCCCAAGTACGGGAAGGTCAAGGCCACCCGTTTCTTGAACCATTGCCGCATCTCCCAAGGCAAGACCATCGGCGGGCTCTCCGAGCGGCAGCGCTCCGAGCTGGTCGACCTCCTCGACCACTGACCCGGTCGGTCGATCCCAGTACCCGCCGGGCCCGCGTGATCATCGTCTCGGGGCCGTCCGGGGCAGGAAAGGGCACACTGATCCGCCGCGTGCAGGCGGTGTTCCCGTTCGTGCGCACGGCGACATCGGCGACCACCCGACCGATGCGGCCGGGTGAGCAAGACGGGCGCGAGTACCACTTTCTGACCGACGACGAGTTTCTGCTGCACGTTGGCCACGGGGACTTCCTCGAGCACGTGACCTACGCCGGCAATCGCTACGGGACACTCCGTGAGGAGGTCGAGCGTCACATCCGCGACGGTGACTCGGTCATTCTCGAGATCGAACTGCGTGGGGCGCGCGCGTTGCGTGATGCGCTTCCCGATGCGGTGTCCATCTTCGTCGAACCGCCGTCGATGGACGAACTGATCCGACGCCTTCGCGCACGCGACACGGAGGCCGAAGCCGACATCCAGGCACGCCTGGCCGAAAGCCTGGTTGAGCTCGGGGCGCGCCAGGAGTTCAATTACCAAATCCGAAACGACGACCTCGACAGCGCTGCGGCCGAGATGGCGCGCATCGTGGACGCGGTCACCCGGAGCGTGTAATGGCCAACATCGTCCTCGGCGTCAGCAGCGGGATCGCCGCCTATAGGTCCGTCGATCTCATGCGCACACTCCAGCGCGCCGGCCACGACGTCCGCGTGGTCATGACGGAGAACGCGACGCGCTTCGTCGGTCCCGAGACGTTTGCCGCGCTCTCGGGTCACCACGTGGGCATCGACGTCTTCGGCCGCGAGTTCGAGCCGGGCTTCGACCATCTGGAGTTCGCCCGGTTTGCCGACGTGATGTTGATCTGCCCGGCGTCGGCCAACACGATCGCCGCGATCACCTCCGGCTTCGCGGATGGCCTCTTGACGACCTCGATCCTCGCCTTCGACGGTCCGCTGGTTCTTGCGCCGGCAATGAACACCAAGATGTGGCAGCACCCGGCGACCCAGGCGAACCTGGCGACGCTGAAAGGCCGCGGTGTCCACGTGATCCCGCCGGCGGTCGGCCTGCTCGCCGACGGCGATGTCGGCCCGGGACGGTTGCCCGAGCTCGAGGTCATCTTCGGCGAGCTCGAGCGGATAATCGCCGCCGACCGTCCGCTGCAGGGCGTCGCGGTGCTGATTACCGCCGGCGGCACGCGCGAACCCATCGACGCGGTGCGCTACGTCGGGAATCGCTCAAGCGGCAAGATGGCCTGGGCACTCGCCGAGGAGGCATCGCACCGCGGTGCGAAGGTCACCGTCGTCGCCGCCAACGTCGATCTGCCGCGCCGACCGCAGATCATCTATGTCGACACCCCGACCGCGCACGAGATGCTCATCGCCTGCCGCACATACCACCGCGACGCCGATATCGTCATCATGGCCGCCGCCGTCGCCGACTATCGCCCGTCGGCACCCGTCGACGGCAAGATCGAAAAGTCGCAGAGCGAGCGCCTCGAGATCCCCCTCGAACGGACCACCGACATCCTCAGCGAACTTGGCGCGAGTCGACGCGACGGTCAGGTCCTCGTGGGATTCGCCGCCGAAGCGGGGGCCGAGGGGCTCCAGCGCGCCCGCGCCAAGCGCGTGCGCAAGGGCGTCGATCTGATCGTCTACAACGACATCGCCCAGGCCGGCATCGGCTTCGGCAGCGACGAGAACAGCATCACGATCATCGGGCCCGATGACCACGAGCAGGCGGTGCCGCGGGCCTCCAAGCGCGACTGCGCCCGGAACGTCCTCGATGCGGCACTGGCGGCGCGCGACCTTCGGCGTGAGCGGATGGGCCAATGAACGAGTCCGAGGCCTACGACGCCTTCACCCGCGGGCATGAGCTGCTGCGCAGCCGCGATTTTCACCAGGCGGCTGTCGCCCTCGAGCGTGCCAGGACCCTCGAGCCGGACAAGGCGTCGGTCCGCGAGGCGCTCGGGCGCGCCTACATGGGCTGCCGCGATTTCGATCGCGCGCGCGATGAGTTTGCGGCCGCCGTCGCCCTCGGGCCGACCGACGGGTATGCCCATTTCGGCCTTGCCAAGGCCCTTGAGCGCCTGGGTGATCGGAGGCTCGCCGAGCGGCATTTCATGCTTGCTCGTTGCTTCCAGTTGGGGCTCGGCTAAGCATCCGCGACGCCCGGGCTCGCGCCGCCCCCTGGCGGCGGCGCGCCGAGCTGGATGTGGGCCGGTATGTCGAACCCTGTGCGCACGAGCCCCTCGTAGGTCTCGTCGACGTACGTGACCAGGAGCCCCAACAGGGCATCAAGGCTCTCGGGCCCGAGCTGGTCATCGGCGAGGTGAGCGGTCAGGAACAGGTCACCGTCCGAATCGATCCCGAAGCGCCAGTAGGCCATCTGCATGTTGCGCTCCAGCATGCGCCGGTAGACGGCCTGATGGTCCCGATCCGGGGCACGCATCACAAAGCTCGCCAGCCGCACGGTGCGCTCACGTGCGAGGACGCCGACGCCGATCACGCCGCGCTTGAGTGACGGAAGCGCGACCGACCAGCCGCCGTCGCGTCGGGCGGAGGGCGCCAGATCCAGTTCCTTGAGATACGCACCCACGCGCGCGTTGAGGAGAATCACCTCGGCGGACATGCGCCCATCCTAGCCACGCCCTCTAGTATTTCGCGTCGTGCGGATCGTCCTGCAGCGTGTCACTGCCGCCCGGGTCACCGTGGACGGTCACATCGTCGGGGAGATCGGGGGAGGCGTGGTGGCCCTGGTCGGGGTGACCCACACCGACACCGCCGCCGACGCCGAACGACTCGCCGATAAGACGGCCTCGCTGCGCCTGTTCGCCGACCGGGAGCGTCCCTTCGATCGCACCCTCGCCGAGGTCGGCGGCGCGGTGCTGTGCGTGAGCCAGTTCACCCTGTTCGGCGACGTCCGGCGCGGCAACCGGCCGTCCTGGGTCCAGGCCGCCGCCGCGAAGCCGGCCCGGCAGCTCGTCGACGCCTACGCCGCCCGCCTCAAGTACCACGGGCTGATCGTCGCGACCGGGGTCTTCGGCGCCCACATGCATATCGCGCTTGACAACGACGGCCCGGTCACGCTGATTCTCGACACCGACGAGCTCGCGCGTCCGCGTCGCCGGACCGCCCGGGAGGACCCCGCGGGGTGACCGAGGCTAGGCAACCCTGCTATCTTGGAGGGCGATCTTTTCGTGACATGCAGGTTCGTTCGGATGGGCGGGGAGTGGGCGTAACGGCCCGCTCTTTTTTGTTTCCGGCGAAAGGACGGGTTCGCTCGACGACGTGAAAGGGGGGGCAGGTGCAGGTCCGCGAGTCGCTGGAACGCGAAGTCGAGACGTGCCTTGAACGCCAACTCCCGGATGTCGATCTCCGCGAAGTCAGCCTTATCGGCCCGGACCACTCCGGCACGCTGCGGGTCGTCGTCGATCATCCCGACGGCGTGGATCACGGAATCTGCGAGCAGGTGACACGGGCGCTTCAGGCGGTCGGAATCAACGACCGGTACGGCATCGAGGTGTGGTCCCCAGGACCGGAGCCTCCGCTGCGCACCCGCGAGCACTTCGAGCAGGCCCGCGGCCATCGAGTCGCGTTGCGAATCGACGAGGACCGAAGGCGACGTTCGCGCGAAGGTGTGCTTGAAGCGGTCACATCGGACGGCGTGCGGCTCGAGACCAGCTCGGGAGTGATTGATGTTGCGTTCACCGCCATCCGGCGCGCGCGCGACAAGGATGGGGGCCAGAAGTGTTAGACCACAGGGCGTCCGCGGGCACGGCCACCACGGTGGGCCGGAGGGCGAAGTCTCAGACCAGGAGTTTGAGTTGAATCGCGAGATCATCGAGGCGATCAAGCAGATTGAGCGCGAGAAGGGCATCGACGCCGAGACGCTGCTCGTCGCGTTGGAGGACGCGCTGCTTGCGGCCTACAAGAAGACCCCCGACGCCGCCGAGCACGCGCGCGTGGAAATCGACCGCGACAGCGGCGACATCCGGGTGTTCCAACTGCTGCCACCCGACGGCGAAGCCCTGCGGACGCTTCCACAGCCCGAGTTCGAGATCCCCGAGGGCGTTGACCCTGAGGAGTTCGAGCCACCGGAGCCCGAGATCGACTGGGATGCCTACGCGGACGAGGAGATTGACGCGATCGACGTCACGCCGGACAACTTCGGGCGGATCGCCGCGATGACCGCCAAGCAGGTCATCTACCAGCGCATCCGCGAAGCCGAGCGCGAGCTGATGTACGACGAGTACGTGGATCGCGTGGGCGACGTCGTGACCGGCATCGTCCAGCAGTCCGACCACCGCTACACCCTCGTGGACCTGGGGCGCGTCGAGGCGCTGCTGCCCGAGAGCGAGCAGGTCGGGGGTGAGCGGTACGACCATGGATCCCGGGTCAAGGCGGTCATCACCGAGGTGCGGAGCTCCGCCAAGGGCCCCCAGGTCATCGTGTCCCGACGGTCAGACCAGCTGGTGAAGGAGCTCTTCAAGCTTGAGGTCCCCGAGATGGCGGACGGGCTGGTCGAGATCCGCAACGTCGCCCGCGAACCGGGCTGGCGCTCGAAGATCGCGGTCATTTCCAATGTCCAGGGGGTCGACCCCGTCGGCGCCTGCGTCGGCCCGCGCGGTTCGCGCGTGCGTATGGTCGTCAGCGAACTGCGCGGTGAGAAGATCGACATCATCCCGTTCAACGACGAGCCGGCCCGGTACATCGCCAAGGCGCTCTCGCCTGCCCGCGTGCGCGAAGTGCTCGTGGACGACGAGAATCGCCAGGCGACGGTCATCGTTCCGGACGACCAGCTCTCGCTGGCAATCGGTCGCGAGGGCATGAACGCGAAGTTGGCTGCACGCCTGACCGGCTGGCGGATCGACATCAAGAACGAGTCGACGTTCGCCTCCGAAGGCACCGAGACGTTTGAGGACGAATCGGTCGGCGGCATGGCCCGCTGCGTTGCGGTACTGCGCAACGGACGCCGCTGCCCGAACGCCGCAGAGCCCGGCACGCGCTACTGCGCGATCCCGGCACACTCCCAGCTGGTCGGGCTCGAGGCCGCACTGGGCCGCGATCTGACGTCCGACGAGGTTCACGAGGCCGTCACCCCCAAGGGCTTCGCGCGAATTTCTGAACTCGCAGAAGAGGCGGGCGATCCGGCCGCAACGGGCGGGGAGGGCAGCTGACCGACGCGCGGACACCCCAGCACGTGCCCGTGCGGCGCTGCATCGCATGCGGACGCAGGGCGCCTCAGCGTGAGCTGCTGCGCTTCGTCGCCGTGGGCGAGTACAGTCCTCGCAAGCTGGTGTTCGACCCGGCATATCGGGCAGACGGGCGCGGGGCCTATGTCTGTCCGGGCACGGCATGCTTCGAGCTCGCACAGACGCGGCGCGCGTTTCACCGCGCGACGCGCGCGCGGGGCACAGAGTTGGTGATTGAACAGGGGCTCCTCGCGAGCCTCGCGGCGTAGTCTGTCCAAGGAGATCGATGGCGAGGAAGCGGGTCTACGAGATCGCGAAGGATGAGGGGTTGCCGAGCGGCTTCGTGCTGCAGCGCCTTCAGCGTGCCGGGATGGTCGTCAAGACCGCCTCGTCGACGGTCGACGTCGATTGGGCCCTGCACCTGCTCAATCCGAATCGCCACCCGCAGCCCGCGACGCCGCTGGAGGTCGAGCCCGAGCGCCCGGCCAAGCCGGCACCCGAACCCGCGCCCGAACCGGAAGCAGAAGAGCCCGAACGCCCGAAGCCGACCCGGCCGCGGCCCCGCCCGCGCACCGAGACCGCCGTGGCACCGGAGGTGCCCGCCGCGCCTGCGGCCGCGGAGATCACCGAACCCGTCGCACCCGAACCCGAGCCGGTCGCGGCTGCACAGGCCGAGCCCATCGAGGCCCTCGAGCCCGCCCCAGCGCCCGTCGCCGAACCGGTCGCGGCACCGCAAGCCCCGCTGCCGGAACCCGCCGCGGTCGAGCAGCAGCCGGCCGTCGAGCCCGAGCTCGCGCCCGCGCCGGTTGAGCAGGAGAAGCCCAAGCGCATCGGGCCCCGCAAGATCATGCGGGCCGACGGCACACGCCCCGAAGATGATGACAAGCCGCGCCCAGCGACGCCGCCCGCCGACCAGCCTGCGGCTCCGGCCAGCGGCACCGGCAACGGCCGTCCGGCGCAAACCGGACGGCCCGCCACCACCAACGGCCGCGAGGCCGACAACCGTGGGGCGCGTCCCGCCGCGGCCCCGGCGCGCGGGCCCGGTAACGGGCGCACTGCCACTCCGGGCGCGCCCGCCGGAACCGGTGGGGGCGGCGGCGGGAATCGGCGCGGCCGGCCGCGCCGCGTCGTCATCGACGCCCAGGCGAATCGACGCGGAGGCGCGGCCGGTCAATCCGGTCGCGGCGGCGGTCGTGGAGGCAACCGGACCCCGGAGCGTGAAGGCGTTCCGGTGGCGCCGGTCGTGCCAGATCTCACCCCGGTCGACGTGTCATCGGGGGCAACCGTCAAGGACCTCGCCGAAGCGCTGTCGATCTCCTCGGCGCAGATCATCAAGCTCATGATGGTCGCCGGCGAGCTGGTCACGCTCACCCAGTCCTTGTCGGACGAGGCCATCGAGCTCATCGCCGAGGAGCTCGGTCGGGTGGTCAACATCGTGCACGCCGAAGAGGAGGACGAGCGACCCGAGGCATTCGACGACGCACCCGAGGACCTGGTCATCCGGGCGCCCGTGGTCACCGTCATGGGCCACGTCGATCACGGTAAGACGTCGCTGCTGGACGCCATCCGCAAGACCGAAGTGGCCGCGGGTGAGGCCGGCGGCATTACCCAACACATCGGTGCCTATCAGGTCCATCACGGCCACCGGAACGTCACGTTCCTGGATACGCCGGGTCACGAGGCGTTTACCGCCATGCGTGCCCGCGGCGCGAAGATCACCGACGTGGCAATCATCGTCGTGGCAGCCGACGACGGGGTCATGCCACAAACCATTGAGGCGATCGACCATGCACGCGCGGCCGAAGTCCCGTTTGTGGTCGCGATCAACAAGATCGACAAGGAAGACGCCAACCCCGATCGCGTCCGACAGGAGTTCACGACCCACGAGGTGATCCCGTCAGACTGGGGCGGAAGCCACGAGTTCGTGAACGTCTCCGCGCACACCGGCGCGGGCATCGACGACCTGCTCGAGACCGTGCTCCTGGTGGCCGATGCTGATGCCGAGCCGAAAGCCAATCCGAATGCCCCAGCGTCGGGCACCGTCATCGAATCGCGCCTCGACCCGGGCCGCGGCCCGGTCTGCACGGTGCTCGTGCAGCGCGGGACGTTGCACGTCGGCGACGTCATCCTCGCCGGCGAGCAGCACGGGCGGGTGCGGGCGATGAACAGCTTCAGCGGCGAGGCGATGACCGAGGCGACCCCGTCGGTGCCTGCAGAGGTGCTCGGCCTGTCGGGCGTCCCGGACGCCGGCGACAAGTTCCGCATCGTCGACAACGAGCGGACAGCCCGCCAGATGGCCGGCGAACGCAGTCAGCGCCTGCGCGCCGAGGAGCTCGCCAATCGGCGCGCGCCAGTGTCGCTCGACGACCTGTTCTCGCGAATCAAAGAGGGCGGCCTCAAGGAGCTCAACCTCATCGTCAAGGGCGACGTACAGGGCTCGGTCGGTGCCTTGGTCGACGCGCTCGAGAAGGTCGAACAGACCGAGGTGCGGCTGCGCATCATCCACACCGGCGTCGGTGCCATCACCGAATCGGACGTCAACCTGGCAGCCGCCTCCCAGGCGATCATCATCGGCTTTAACGTGCGCCCGCGTCCGGAGGCGAAGGTGCTCTCCGAACGCGAGGGCGTGGACATCCGCACGTACCGGGTGATCTACCGGGCCATCGAGGACGTCCGCGACGCGCTGGTCGGCCTGCTGGAGCCGGACATCGTCGAAGACACGATCGGCCAGGCCGAGGTGCGGACGACGTTCCGCGCCAGCCGCCTGGGCACGATCGCCGGCTGCTACATCCTGGACGGCACGATCCGACGCGGCGCCCAGGCGCGCCTGCTGCGCGACGGCACCGTCGTCTACGAGGGGCGCATCGGTTCGCTGCGCCGCTTTAACGAAGACGCCCGGGAGGTGCAGCAGGGCTTCGAGTGCGGCATCCTGCTCGATGACTTCAATGACGTCAAGGACGGCGACGTCATTGAGGCGTTCGAGCTCCGCGAAGTCGCCCGGACCGCCCAGGTTGCGGCGGAGCCGGCCGAGTAGGCAGCGTCGACGACCAATGGGTGCGGGCTATGTCGGGACCGTCAGCGCGGATCTCCACTTGCCCGTGAGCGGATCGCTCAAGGACAAGCGTCGCGAGCTGAGACGGCTTATCGCCCGGCTCCGGGACCACCACCGCTGCGCGGTCTCGGAGGTCGATTTCCATGATCTGTGGCAGCGCGCCCGGGTCACCGTCGCCCTCGTCGGCTCGGATGCGCGGGAGCTCGGCGCGCAGCTGGAGGCGGTCAGTCGCTCATTGCACACCGACGTCGCGTTCGTCGTGGTCGACGAGCTGCGCGACCTGCGACCGGTCGAGGGCACCCCGCGCTACCTGGAGGGGCTGACATGAGCCCACCGGGCAACCGCCAACGTCGCGGTGGCGAGCTCATCAAGGACGTGTTGGCCCAGAGCCTGATCCGTGACGTGTCCGATCCTCGGCTGGGATTTGTCACAATCACCGACGTCGTCCCGTCGCCGGATTTCGCCGCCGCAACGGTCTATTTCACGACGCTCACCAAGTCCCAGCGCGAACCCAGCCTCCGGGCCCTCGAGTCCGCACGTGGACTGTTGCAGTCCCGGGTGGGCCGGGCGATACGGACGCGCAATACGCCGCAATTGGAGTTCGTGTACGACACCCAACAGGATCAGGCCCGGCGGATTTCCCGGCTGATTGACCAGGTCGCGCCGCCCCCGGACGCGCCGGCGGACACCACCGAGGACGGCGCCCGATGAGCAGCAACCCCACCGACATCGACGCGCGCCCCACCGGCACCGATGTCGGTCCGGCCGAGATCGCCGCTCGCCTGACTCAGGGTCCACTCAAGCTTGCCATCGCCACGCACCGCAATCCCGACGGTGACGCGATCGGGACGATGCTCGGGCTCTCCCGCGCCCTTCGGGCGGCCGGTCACGACGTGGTCATGCACCATCCCGACCTGCATCCGATCCCGGACGAATTCGCGTTCCTGGTCGCCGACGGGGAACTGGTCGCCTCCGGTCCGCCGCACGCCGACGAGCAGCGGATCCTGATCGCGGTCGACTGCGCGAGCGAGGGCCGGCTCTGGACCGACGATGATCCCCACGCCGGAGTGGTCGAGGTGTTCAACCTCGACCACCACCACGACAACACCCGCTTCGGCGATCTCAACCTCGTCGAACCGCAGGCCTCGAGCAGTGCCGAGGTCGTCGTCCACGTCCTCGAGGCGGCGGGAATGCCGATCACCAAGGACGTTGGCGAACCGCTGTATGTCGGGCTGCTGACCGACACGGGGCGCTTTTGCTACTCGAACACCGGCGTCGAGGCACACCGCATCGCCGGCGTCCTGTTGGCCGCGGGCGTCGATCCGCACGAGGCCGCCAAGCACCTGTACGAGGAGCAGCCCGAGTCGCGGCTGCGACTGCTCGGACGCGCGGCCGAGAAGGCGAAGACACTGTGTGACGGCCGGCTGATGCTGGCCGCGCTCGGACCGGACGACTTTCACGCCGCCGGGGGAGACGACACCGAAGGGATCGTCGAGGCGATGCGCAGCGTCAAGGGCGTCGAGGTGGCCGGGCTTGCGCGCCAGGCCGGTCACAAGGGCTGGCGCGTCTCGCTGCGCTCGGGCGACGGTGAGCCCGACGTCTCGGCGATCGCCCGGGAACACGGGGGTGGGGGGCACCGCTCAGCCGCGGGCTTCTCGACCGGGATGCCGGTCGACGAGCTGTTCGCATGGATCGAGGCCCGCGTCGCCGGGCATTTCGCCGGTGAGCGCTGACCGTCTGGAGGCGCGGGCCTGGCTCGTCGACAAGCCCGCCGGCCCGACCTCCCACGACATCGTCCGCGAGATCCGTCGGCGCTTGCCCCGCGGGACCAAGGTGGGCCACGCCGGGACACTCGACCCGTTCGCCACAGGGCTGCTGGTCATCCTGGTCGGTCGCGCAACCCGCCTGGCCGACCGCATCAGCGCCCGCGCGAAGACCTACCGGGCCACCGTCCGTCTCGGGGCACGATCGGTGACCGGAGATCCCGAGGGGCCCATCACACCCGGAGGCCCCGTCCCCGGGCGCCCCGCGGTCCTTGCGGCGCTCGATGCGATCGCGACACGTACCTCGCAACGGGTGCCCCTGTACTCGGCCGTCCGCGTCGACGGCCAACGGCTGTATGAGCACGCCCGTCGGGGCGAGGAGGTCGCGACACCCGAGCGCGAGATGCGCATCCTGGGACTCGAGCTCGTCCAGTTCCGCCCCGCGGCGGCGGAGCTCACGCTCGAGCTCGAAGTCACCAAGGGCACGTACGTGCGTCAGGTTGCCGTCGACCTCGGCGAGCTGCTCGGCTGCGGTGCATACTGCCAGGCACTGCGTCGCACTGCGGTCGGCCGGCTGCGGGTCGACGACGCGGTCGCGCCCGACCTGGTCCCGTACACCGAGCCGGTGCCGTTGACTTCACTGCTCGCCGATATGCCGACCCTCGTCGCCGCGCCCGCCGACGCGCGCGCGCTCGTCCACGGCCGACGGGTCGACTTCGCGGCGGAAGCGGGCGAGCTCGCGGTACTCTCGGACCGCGGCGAGCTCGTGGCGATCACGGCGTCCGACGGAGAGCAGCTGCGGCCGCTGAGCGTGTTCATCGACCTGGAGCAGCTGTGAAGACCTACGTCTCGCTCGGCGAGCTCCCGGTGGGTGACCGTCGCCGCGCGGTCGCCATCGGGACCTTCGACGGGCTCCACCTCGGCCATCGCGAGATCATCGCCCAGGCGCAGGAACTCGGGCGCGCCCGGGGCATCCCGGTGCTGGTGATGACCTTCGAGCCCCATCCGATTGCGATCCTGCGGCCCGAGCTGAAGACCACGGTGCTTACGCCGGTCGATCTCAAGGCGGATCTGATCGCCGCCCTCGACGTCGACGAGCTGCTGATCCTCCCGTTCACCCCTGCCTTCTCGCGCATTCGGGCGGAGCGGTTCGTGGACATGATCGCCTCGCCGCCGCTGGGCGCCGAGATCGTTGTCGTGGGCGAGAATTTCCGCTTCGGCAGTGGGGGCACTGGTACCGCCGAGGGCATGCGCGCCTACGGGCGTGCGCGCGGCGTGGAGGTCGTCTCGCCGTCAATCGTCGCGAGCTATGACGGCAAGCCGATCTCGTCCACCCGCATTCGGCGGCTGATCGCCGAGGGTCGCCTGGACGAGGCCGGCGCGCTGCTCGGACGGCCGCACATCGTCGAGGGGATCGTCGTCCCCGGCGATCAGCGTGGGCGGGCGCTCGGGTTGCCCACGGCCAACGTCGATGCCCTCGCCAACGCCGCGGTTCCCGGTCGGGGCGTCTATGCCGGTCGCGCGGTGACCCGGCATGGGCGGGCGATCGCCGCCATCAACGTTGGCGTCGCGCCCACGTTTCGCGCCGCGCACGAGCGGGGGCCCGCGCGCGTCGAAGCGTTCCTGCTCGACTACGACGGCCCTGATCTCTACGGCGAGCCGATCCGCATCGAATTCGTCAGCCGCCTGCGCGACGAGCGCCGGTTTGGTGACCCCGCCGAGCTCGTCGCCCAGATTCATCACGACATCGCCGCCACACGCGAGCGCGTCGCGACACTGCCGGTGGACTAACCGGGGTCGGGTGGGGCCGCCGCATTGACGTGCGACGGGCCGGGTTTGCTAGCCTCCACCCCGAAGTGACCGCTTCGCGTCGCCAGTGCACGAGGATGTGGGCCGGCGGCGGGACGACCGACACCGTGTCGGCCGACCCGGGGCAGGTCGCCATCTGACCCGGTGCGGCCGCATGGCGGCGCCGAGGCCGAATCAGGAGATCCACCAGTTTGCTGACACGAGAGCAAAAGCTCGAGATCATGGGCACGCACGCACGTCACGAGGGCGACACAGGGTCGGCCCAGGTGCAGGTTGCGATGCTCACGACGCGCATTAACGAGCTCACCGAGCACCTGCGCGTCCACAAGAAGGACCATCACTCACGACGCGGCTTGCTGAAGATGGTAGGTCGCCGCCGCCGCTTGCTGAACTACCTGCAGCGTACGGACCTCGAGGGGTACCGCGCGCTGGTCGCGCAGCTGGGGCTGCGCCGTTAACACGGCGGCGTGTATCCGGACCGACAGGCGGGCCTCGTGCCCCGATGGGCGGTCCGACAGGCAGTTGAACTGCACAGAGAAATTGACGCTGGTCGCCGGCATCGGTCGATGCTGGGGCCCCACTGGAGAGCTGGGACCAGGGGGTCCCAGCAGAGACGAGGAATGAGATGGCATTAGCTGTCGTGAAGGCAGACGTCGGGGGAACCCCGATCACGTTCGAGACGGGCAAGCTCGCCAAGCAGGCGAACGGCGCCGT
>JADGPF010000049.1 GCA_017882585.1 Thermoleophilia bacterium | reverse complement strand
TCCCGCGATGCATCGTTCCCCAGCGATCATGCTGCCGCGGGCTTTGCGATCGCGACGGCCCTGGTCCTCGTGCATCCCCGCCTCGGCGCAGTCGCACTCGTCGGCGCAGCGGTGATGTCCTACGCCCGCGTCTTCGACGGGCTCCACTACCCCGGCGACGTACTCGCCGGCGCCCTGATCGGCGTCGGAGTTGGCTGGGCGCTCATGCATTGGGGACGGCGTCCGCTGGTCGCTATTCAGCAGTGGCTCGACCGTGTCGCAGGGGCGCTGCACCTTTCGATCCCCCGCACCCCGTAGGGCCCAGGACCGGAGCGTTCCGCTACTCGGGGCGACGATCCACGGCGAGGAATCCCGGCTCGGTGAGACCCGTTTGGCGCGGTAGGCGCACGAGTTCGCCGGCTGCGGGCAGGACCGGCTGGCCGCGAGCACACGCCGCGGTGTGCTGGCGGCCCATCGCGACCCCGCGCACCGGACGCGCGATCAACGTTCCGTGGGCCAGCTCGTGTCGGATGCTGAGCGCCGAGACGATCGCGACGCCGAGCCCCGCCTCGACAGTCGCGTTGATCGGCTCGATCCCCAACAGCTCGGCAATCGTGCGCAACTCGGCCGGCGCAGAGCCCGCATCCGACAAGACGCCCCCTGCGACCTTGCGCGTATCGCACCCGCGTTCCCGAGTGACGAGCGGTTCCGCCGCAAGCTGTGCGAACTCGAGCTCGTGGTCGTCGGCGAAGCGATGTCCCGCCGGCGCGATGACCACGAGTTCGTCCTCGCGGAGGACCTCGAGCAGGAGGTCGTCGACGTCCACTTCGCCCTCAATCAACCTGATGTCGACATGCCCGTCGTACCGCGCCGCCGACACATGGCGTGTGTTCTCGACCTGGACGAAGATCCGGACCTCCGGATGTGCCCGGGTGAGTTCGGCAAGCCGGCGTGGGAGGAGATATGTGGCGACCGTGAGGCTGGCGGCGATACGCAAGGCTCCGGTCATTCGGCCACGCGGCCGGCGTCCAGTCCGTCATCGTGAAGGTGACGCGTACGACGATGATCATCCCGGTCGTCGCCGTTCTCGGTGTCCTGGCCCGCCGCGGCGACGCCGGTCGGACCGTGCATTGGCACCGGGTCGTCCCGTGATTCCTGGTCTGGTCCGTCGTCGCCGCGGTGTTCGAGGGCGTGGGGATCGTCCCGGACGCGTGGCGCGCACCGCTGGCCAGTCCCGCCGTCGTGTTGATCGCCGTTGCGCGGGCCGCAATCGGCCTCAGCACGCACCTGGGGGAGATGCGTCGGGCCGGCTACGGGCCATTGATGCTCGGCACGCTCACGTGGATGACCGTGGCGATCACCGGGCTGGTGCTCCAGTTCGCCGGTGGAAGCTGGTGACCCACGGCGCGTCGGCGCCGCGATATCGACCGCCGGGGGGGCGTGACACCCGCTTGCGGGGCTATCGTCGATCTCAGAATCATGCGCCGACCACCAAGGACCCCTAACCCGATGAGCTCAACCTCCGGCGCGCCCGCACAGGCGCTGCCCGACACCACGCACGTCGCCTCGGTGCGCGTCGGCGTGCGCAATCTCGAACGGTCGCTGGCGTGGTACGACCACTGGTTCGGCCTGGTCGCGCACGCCCTTGATGAGCATGGGGTTCTGGGGCTGGCGCCCGTCGGCGGCGCCGTGATCCTCGAACTCGTCGAGCGACCCGGCGCCGAGCAGTTCGGCGGGCACCACACCGGGCTGTACCACATGGCGCTGCGCGTCCCCGAGCGGGTGGATCTCGCACGGTGGCTCGCTCATGCCGCTCAGCAGCAGCTGCCACTGGTCGGCGCCGCGGACCACTTCGTCAGCGAGGCGATCTACCTCACGGACCCCGACGGTCACGGGATCGAGATCTACTGGGATCGGCCACGCAGCGTCTGGGATGGCCAGGTTCATCTGATGACCACCGCGAGCCTGGACATCAACGATCTGTTTAGCGAACTCGACACGCTGGCGATCAACAGCGGGACCGCGAGAGTCCCGCCACAGACCGACATGGGCCACGTCCACCTCCAGGTGGCCGACATCGACGGCACCATCGCGTTCCTGCGCGATGTCATCGGCTTCGATCTGATGATGACGTTCGGGCGTCAGGCGGCGTTCCTCGCGACCGGCGGGTATCACCATGACGTCGGGGCCAACACGTGGGCCTCGCGTGGGGCGCCTCCGGCACCGGACGCGATGGCCCATCTCGAGCACGTGACCTTCGCGCTCCCGGAGGGTCGCGCGATCGAGGAGCTGCAGGCGCGCGTCGCGGCCGCGGGCATTCCCGCGCGCGCAGACGCTGGCGTCATCGAGGTCACCGACCCGTCGGGTAATCGCCTCATCTTCCGTTCCGAGGCGGAAGCTCAGGAATCCGCTACCCCATAGCTCAATGCGCCGCCGTGCCCACTGACACACGGGCTCACCCGCGCGAGGCCGTCCATCACCTGCGGCTATGCTGTGCCTCGATCGACGTCGTGCCCCGAGTCACCTGGGCGCACCTGACCTCGCGCGTGCACTTATTAATCGGGGAGGACCCGTATGAGCTTTTGGCATTTTCTGTGGGAGATGCTGGTCGTTTTCGCCTTCGTGGTGTGGGTGATCATCTTCTTCCAGGTCGTCTTTGACCTCTTTCGCAGCAAGGACGTCTCCGGTGCAGGCAAGGCTGGATGGCTGATCCTGTTGATCATCCTTCCGTTCCTCGGCGTATTGATCTACCTCGTCGTGCGTGGGCACGGCATGGCAGATCGCGCCGTACGGACGCAGCTTGATGATGCGGACCGACTTCGCGTCGCGACCGGGCAGGCTCCGGCCGACCAGATCTCCCAGGCCAAGCAGCTGCTTGACCAGGGCGTGATCACCGAAGACGAATTCCAGGCGATCAAGAGCAAGGTCATCGCGTAGTAGCCGCGGACTGACCCCGCACCCCTGCTCCGTAGGCCCCGTTGACGGGCCCTACGGAGCAGGGGTGCGGGGCACCGCAATGGCGATCATCCCGCCCGGGCGCACTCCCAGACGCGCTGCGGCATCGCCGAGGTTCTCCGCCACCGCCAGCCACCCGTGGCTGTCGATGTAGAGCGCCAGCGCCCCGCGCTGGACGTCAGCGAAGGTTCGCGCGACGAACGCGTCGCAGCGGCCGGCCGGCCCGGTCACCTCCACGCGCTGCCCAGCACGCAGACCCGCCTCCGCGGCGTCGTCCGCGCGTGCCGCGAGTTGCACGTTGCCGAAACGATCGCAGCCAAGCACCTCCGCCCGCAGCAGCCCCGGCGAGATCACCGCAGACGGCAGGCTCAGGCCGACGATGCCCCCGGGGTCGACCGGGGTGCCGAGGCGTTCCAGGTCCTCACCGAGCGCCAGGCGCGCCGCGGCGGGTGCGAAGACCTCTCGCCCGTCGAAGGTCGCCGCCGCACCTGGCCGGGCCGGCAGCGCGACCGCAGCGACAGCCTCGAGCGCGCGAGTGACCGGGCCGATCAGACCATTGTCGGGGCCGACGACGTATCCGCCGGTTGCCAGGCGCACGGCGAGCGCACGGCGCTCGGATCCCACGCCCGGATCGACGACGGCAAGATGTACCGCGTCCGGCAGTCGCATCGCCAGGCGCTCGAGGACCACGGCGCCAAAGCGGACGTCCCCGAGCGGAATGTCATGGGCGAAGTCGACCCGGACAATCCCGGGGTCTGCGGCCACTAGGACCGCGTGCACGGAACCGACGTGTTCGCTGTGCGGACCGTAGTCGGTCAGCAGCGTGACGACGGCGTGGCTCACCGCTCCGGCGCGGCGTCGGCGAGCAACGCGTCGACGAGCCCCGGAATGGTATGGGGATTCGCCTCGGTATCGACGCGAACACCCGCCGCCCGCATCGTCTGGCTCGTGATCGGACCGATCGACACCGTCCGTCCGGCGAACCGGACCGCAGCGTCCGCTCCGACAAGCTCACAGAACCGCGTCACGGTGGAGGATGCCGTGAACGTGACGTAATCGGCCGCGAGGGCGCCTGCGATCTGATCGGCGTCCGGTGTCTCCGCGAGCGCTTCGTAGAGCTCCAGCTCGTCGACCGTCGCGCCCGCGGCCGTCAGACCGTCGATGAGTACCGCGCGCGCACCTCGGGCACGGGCGACAAGGACGCGGACGCCCCCCAGATCCGTACCACGCAACGCCGCCAGGATGCCTTCCGCGACGAACTGCTCGGGGACGAGGTCGGCACGGACGCCGTGCTCGGTCAGTCGGGCGGCGGTGGCAGGGCCGATCGCGACGATATGGGCCGACCTGTCGATCGCCCGCGCGTCGAGCCCACGCTCGGCGAGTCGTGCGAACAGGCAGTCGACCCCGTTGACGCTCGTAACAACGAGCATCCCGTACTCGGAGATGCGATCCATGACCTGCCTGAGCCCAGGGGGATCCTGGAGCGGGGCAATGCGGATCACCGGCAGTTCGATGACCTCGGCGCCGAACTGTAGGAGGTGCCGCGTGAGCTCGCTCGCCTGCGCGCGTGCGCGGGTCACGGCCACCGAGCGCCCGGCCAGTGGGCGGGCGGAGCGCCAGTCGATCCGCGGCGCGAGCCGCGCGACGTCGCCCACGACGACGACGGCGGGATTGCCGAGTCCGGCGCGCCCGACGGCGTCGGCCAGATCACCCAGGGTCGCGACAATCTGGCGTTGACGCGGTGTCGTCCCCCACTGGATCGCGGCCGCCGGCTGATCGGCGGGGCGGCCGCCGGCAATCAGCGCGGCCGCGATCGCGCCGAGCCGGCCCATTCCCATCAGGATCACGAGGGTGCCGGGCGTGCGGGCAAGGGCCCGCCAATCGGTCTGCTCGCTGGGCTTGGTGGGGTCTTCGTGACCCGTCACGACCGTAAACGAGGTCGCAACGCCCCGATGGGTCACGGGAATGCCCGCGGCACCTGGCGCGGCAATCGCACTCGTGATCCCCGGGACGATCTCGACGGGAATGCCGGCCTCGAGCAGGGCCATCGCCTCTTCGCCACCGCGCCCAAACACGAACGGATCGCCACCTTTGAGGCGCACGACGCCCAGGCCTTCGCTGGCCAGCGCAAGGAGCGTCTGGTTGGTTTGGTGTTGGGTCAGCGCCTGGCGCCCCGGCGCCTTGCCCGCGTCGATGATCCGCGCGTCGGGCCGACACAGGGCCACGAGGGCCTCCGTGCCGAGGCGGTCCAGGACCACCGCATCGGCCGTTTCGAGCAGTTCACGCCCACGCACGGTGACCAGCCCCGGATCGCCCGGGCCCGCGCCGACGAGTGCCACCCAGCCGATCTCGGTCATGCCGCAGCCTGGCGTAGCGCGTCCACGACTGCCTGCCCGATCGCCACGGGGTCGCGATCACGGCTGGTCATGGTCACGTGGCGCCCGGCGGTGCCGTCGGCGTCCGCGGCCGCGAACGCGGTCATCCACAGGCCAAGCTCCGATGGCACGCACAGCGCCCCAATCGGGGTCATACAGCCACCGCCCATACCCGCGAGGACGGTCCGCTCCGCGACGAGGCTGGCCCGCGCATCGGGGTCGTCGAGTTCAGCGAGTGCGTCCCGAGTCGTAGTGTCGTTGGCGCGACCTTCGACCGCCAGCAGCCCTTGTCCGGGCGCCGGCACGCAGACCGGCGGGGCAAGGACGAGGATGTCCGGGCGTCGGATCCCGAGCCGGATCAGTCCGGCCGCCGCCAACATGACCGCGTCGACGTCGCCGCGGTCCCTGCGCGCCAGGCGTGTGTCGACGTTGCCGCGCACCTCGACGATGTCCAGATCCGGTCGCACCATACGCAGCTGCGCGCGCCGGCGCGGACTGCTGGTCCCGATGCGCGCGCCGGTTGCCAGGTCCGAAAGGGTGCCAGTGACGCCCACGAGGACGTCGCGTGCGTCCTCACGCGCCGGGACGGCCAACACCGCAAGGCCGCCCGGAAGTTCGACCGGGAGGTCCTTGGCCGAGTGCACCGCCAAATCTGCGCGCCCGTCGAGCAGCGCCTGCTCGAGCTCCTTGACGAACATGCCGCGATCCGGCGACGGCTGGCCCGACGACGCGCTCCAGCGGTCACCAGTCGTGACGATCTCCAGCAACTCGACCGTATGACCGAGCCCGTCGAGCCGTGCGGCGACTGCTCGGCTTTGGACCAGCGCGAGCGGGGAGCGTCGCGTGGCGAGGACCAGCCGGACGGTCGGGCCCCAGTCCTAGCGGGACGCGTCGCGCGACTGGGGTGTCAGCACAGGGTCGCCGGATGCGCCGGCATCGGGGAGCGGCCCGTCCAGCCCGAACAGGTGCCGCAGGCTCTCGATGTGGCGCAGGCCCTCGGCGTTCTGGACCGCGGCGCGGGCGCGCACGGTGGGCTCGTGCAGGATCTTGTTGACGATCGACTTGGTCAGCGCGTCAAGCCGCTCGCGATCGGCATCCGACAGGGATTCCCAGGCACCTGAGGTGCGTTCGAGCTCCAGGCGGCGAATCTCCTCTGCCTGCTCGCGGAGTCCGCGAATCGCCGGCGCGGCGACGAGGCCCGAGCGCCATTCGGCAAACCCCGTGACGGCCTCGCCGACGATGTGCTCGCCAAGCGCGGCTTCAATGCGACGCCCGTTCAGGTTGGCCTCGACGACGCGTTCGAGGTCGTCGATGTCTTGCAGGATGACCGAGGGCAGCTGCGCGATGGCCGGATCGATGTCCCGCGGCACCGAGATATCGATGATCATCATCGCCTCGCGGTTGCCGGCCTGCATCGCCGCGGCGAGCTGCTCGCGGTTGAGGATCGTATGCGGCGCGTCGGTTGAGGAGATCACGATGTCGGCACCGGCAAGCTCGGTCGCCAGCGCATCGAAGCCCACCCCGCGCCCTCCGAATCGATCAGCCAGCGCACGCGCGGAACCGACGGTGCGATTGACGATCACGAGATCGCCCACGCCGCCGTCCATCAAGCTCACCAGGACCGCCTCGGCCATCTCACCCGCGCCGACAACAACCACGCGACTCCCTGAGAGGTCGGTCGCGTACCTGCGCACCAGGTTCACGGCTACCGCCGGCACCGAGGCCGGACCGTGGCTGATGCGGGTTTCCGTGCGGACGCGCTTGCCGACCTCCAGCGCTTGACGAAACAGCCGGTTAAGGATGGGGCCGACGGTCTTCTCCTCGACGGCGTGTTCCCACGCCGTGCGCACCTGCCCCTGGATCTCGCTCTCGCCGACCACCATCGAGTCCAGGCTCGAGCTGACCCGAAACAGCTGGGCCGCCGCCCGCTCGTCACGTTGGATGTAGCGCGCACAGGCAAGCTCGCTGGCGCTGATGTGCGTATTGGCCAGCAGTGCGTCGACCAGGACCTGCTCGGCGGCGGCGGGGTCGCTTGTGGTGGCGTACAGCTCGGTCCGGTTGCACGTCGACAGCGCGACGACCTCGGAGACGACCTCGGACCTCGCGACGCTGCGCAGCAGGTTGCGACTCCCGCGGTCCGAGAGCACCGCCTTCTCGCGTTGTTCCACCGGGGCCGTCTTGTGCGACAGCCCGACCACGACGACGTGCATCTATACGGCTCCCTCAAGGTCCAGCGTCGCCCGCGCATACCGGTAGGCGTCCGCGGTCGCCCCGTCGCGCAGCAGCGTGAGCACGCGACCGTCGTCGAGAAGGTCCCGCACCGCGGCGGCGCGCAGCGCAGGCTGAGGATAGCGCCGCTTGGTGTCCGCGCGCAGGTCCCCCAGTAACCTGAGCAGCTCGCCCCACTCGGGCCCGAAGAGCTCTTCGAGTTGGCGCCGCACTCCGGCGGTCACGGCCGGGCTGGCGCCTCCGGTGGAGACCGCCAGGGTCAGGTCCCCGCGGTGCACCAGCGCGGGGATGTGAACATCGCATGCCTCCGGATCGTCAGCCACATTGCAGAGAATGCCGCGTGCGCGTGCGAGTTCGGCGATTTCGGCGTTCGTTTCTCGGTAATTCGTCGCGGCAAGCGCCAAAAAAACACCGTCCAGATCCTTCGGTGCGAACGGACGACGTCGCAGCTCGGCGACGTCGCCACGGGCGACCATGTCGGTGAGCCCCTGTGAGAGTTCCGGCGTCACGAGTCTGAGCACTGCCCCGTGGGCGGCGAGCAAGCGAGTCCTACCTTCGGCGATGCGGCCTCCGCCGACGACCAAACACACGCGACCGGCGAGGTCCGTGAACATCGGAAAGTACGGCGCCGCGGCCACGGTCACCGACCGTCCGCAGGCTGGAGAGCGATTCGAGTCAGGGTAGTCCTCGACATGTAGGGATCGCCAGGGGCGGACAGCCCACAACGGTGGACGAAGGTCCCGTGCGATGACGGCGCAGACGGCCTCAGTGGCCAACCCCGGCGGCCTCGTCCCGGGTTCCCGCAGCGTCACGATCATCGAGCAGCCGCAACAGCAGTTCCGCTTCCCGGGCGAGCCGGGCGGTCCGCAGACCCATCGCGACGATGTACAACACCAGAATGACCCAGATCACCGCGTACGCGGCGACCACGTATTGCGTCCCGCCGCTCATACGCGCCCTACCCTCTCTCCAGGCGAAGCTTGACCTCCCGCAGGGCCCGCTGCGCACGGTGCTGCATCAACTCGACCTGCAAGAGCAGGAAGAACAGCGCCGTCATCGCAGCCAGCGCGACGACGAACCAGATCAGCATGCTGTGCGGCATCGCCGCCCCCGAACTGGTGAACACGACCGGATGCACCACCGACTGGGCGACGCGCACGGCATAGAACGAGATCGGCACCGAGACGAACGCGATGATCGCGTAGACGGCGGAAAAGCGCGCCTGGCGCGAGCCCTCGGCCGAACTGCGCAAGACAAAGTACGCCGAGTACAGCAGAATCACCAGCGTGTAGGTGGCCAAGCGCGGATCGCTCCAGATCCACCAGGTGCCCCAGGCGGCCTTCGCCCAAATCGATCCGGTGATCACCGTCAGCACCGCGAGCACGAGCCCGAGCCGCACCGAGATGAACACGACGTCATCCCACCATTCGCGCTGGCTGCGTAGGTACATCGCCCCCGCCACGAAGGCGACGCCGAACGCGAGCAGCGAGACCAGCGCGATGGACACATGGAAGTAGAAGATCCGCTGGATCTGACCCTCGCCGCTGTCCTCCGGGGCGACCAAGAACAGGCCGATGATGCCGGTCGCCGTCAGCACGGCCGTGAGCACGCCCAGCACCAGAACCCTACGGGCGGCCGGATCAGTCATCGAGGATGTAGTCGAAGGTGGCGTAGGCAACGAGGGCAAAGATTACTGCGTAGACGGCCAGAAACAGGCAATAGCCACGATACTCCGCCATTTGCCGCGATGGGCTCAACACGGCGTCCGTAGCACCCCCGGCGGTGATGACGACGGGTATCAAAGACGGCAGCAGCAGCACCGGTAGCACGAGCTCCCGGGTCCGCGAGAAGACGCTCATCGACGCAAGCAGCGCCCCCATGATCCCGATGCACAGGTCGGCGAGCACGCAGACCCCGGCGATCAGCAGCAGGTTGACCGCGCTCGTGCCGTTGACGAAGAAGACCACCGCCAGGGGCACCACGACGACCTGAACCCCCAATAGGTAGATCACCAGTGCGGTGGTCCGCGCCGACATCATCACCAGGCGCGAAACGGGCGCGATCAGGATCGCGTCAAGGACGCGTTGCTCCCGCTCGGGTACCCAGGTCCGGCCGACCCCCAGCACGGCCCCCAGCGCCAGCGTCGACCAGATGATCCCACCGGCGATCGGGGCGGTGTTGCCGACCCGCTCGCCGATCGTGAACTCGAACAGGATGATGATCACGAGTGAGAACAGGCCCATCGCGACGACCGTCTCGCGTGTGCGGAACTCGAGCCGTAGGTCCTTGCGCAGCAGCGCCAGGTATTGGCGACGGCCGCGCGGGTTCATGCCGTCAGCTCTTGGTAGTCCGTGCGAAACCGGTCCAGGCCAACCCCCGCCGTGCCGACACGCGCGGCGACGCGGCCCCTGCGCATCACGACGACCTCGCCGGCGAGCTCGAGGGCACGGTCGAGTTCGTGCGTCACAACCACGATGGCCTCACGGCCGCCGAGACCGCCCAGAAGCTCATCGAGAATCCGCGTGCCCTGGGTGTCCAGGCCGGTATAGGGCTCGTCCAGAAGCAGGAGCCGCGGGGCGTGGAGGGTCAGGCGCGCGATGCCGAGTCGCTGGGCCATCCCCCGCGAGAACGTCCGTACCGGGTCGTGCGTGCGGGCGACCAGCCCCACACGGCTGAGGGCCGCGGCAATCCGCTCCGGCGCATCCGGGACGCCGTAGAGGTCGCAGAACAGCTCCAGGTTCTGCTGGGCGGTGAGGTCCAGGTACACCATCGGGTCGTGCCCGAGATAGCCGATGTGCTCGCGTGCCGCCTGAGACTGCTTCGGGATCGCGGCACCCGCAATCGTCAGCGTGCCGGCTTCCGGCCGCAATAGCGTCGCCAGGATGCGCAGTAGGGTGGTCTTCCCGGCACCGTTGGGACCGACGACCGCCACGCGCTCGCCGGGCCGGACGCACAGGTCCACCCCGTCCACGGCACGACGCCCGCCGAAGCTGCGCACGACCCCGCGCGCATCGACCAGGGCACCGTCGTCCGCTGTCACGTGCGGCTACCCGACCGAGACATCGAGAATCACAAACGCGATGTACACCAACGCCAGTACACCGTTGGCGGTGCCGAAGGCTGCCTGGATGCGCACCGTGTCCGCGGGATCGACGACGACGTTTTCCACCACCAGGACCGCCGCGCAGACGGCCACGCCGACGAAGTAGATCGGCCCCGAACCCGCGAGCGCGCCCGCGACCACCAGACAGATCACCGCGAGGGTATGCATCACGCGCGTCACCCGGAGCGCCTTCACCGCTCCGAAACGCGCCGGGACGGACTTGATGCCGTGCTGACGATCGAAATCGACGTCCATCAGGGCATAGATCACGTCGAAGCCGAACATCCAGGTCGCTACGGCCAGGAACAGGAACACCGGGGCCGCGGCGAAGTGCCCGCTGACCGCGATCCACGCCCCCAAGGGCGCCAGTCCGATCACGACGCCGAGCACCAGATGACACAGCCACGTAAAGCGCTTGGTGTAGGGGTAGATGACGAACCCCGCCACCGGTATCGGCCACAGGAACCAGGTCAGACGCGGGAGCTGGCTCACCGCGATCAGCAGCGCGGCGAGGCTAATCGCGCAGAAGACGGCGACCTGGGTGTTCGTCAGGCGCCCGCTGGGCAGATCTCGCCCGGCCGTACGCGGATTCTTCGCGTCGATCTCGGCGTCGATGACCCGGTTGAGCGCCATCGCCAGGGAACGCGCCCCGACCATCGCCAGCAGGATCCAACCGAGCGTGGATAGCGGAGGCCAGCTCTGATGCGCCATCAAGGCCCCGGCCAGCGCAAACGGCAAGGCGAAGACCGTGTGCTGAAAGCGCACCAGGGACGCAAAAGCGCCAACCAGCGACACGCCGCGGGCGACTTCGGTGGTGGTCGACGTCCCGGTCACGATCGCCAATGGTAGCCCGCCGCCCCGCCAACCGGGTGCGGGGGCTGCCCGACCGCGGTGTCCAGCGGCAGCTGGCGTATCATCCCGTCATGCCCGGGGTCTGGAACATCGCCCATCGTGGCGCATCGGCCGATCGGCCCGAGAACACGCTGGCGGCATTCGAAGAGGCCATCCGGCAGGGTGCCGACGTCATCGAGGCGGATGTTCGCCCGAGTGCGGACGGCGAGCTGCTGGTGATCAACGACGCCCTGCTCGACCGCACGACCAACGCGACGGGGGCCGTCAGCGGCACCGACTACGCCCGTGCGCGGAGCCTCGACGCCGGGCGCGGCGAGCGGATCCCAACCCCGGATGAAGTGCTCGAGCTCGCACGCGGACGTGCCCGGGTCACCTTCGACATCAAGGATGATGCCGCCGTCGAGGGGCTGATCGCCATGGTTGACGAGCTCGAGATGGCCGACCATGTCACCTTCTCGACGTTTGAGCCCGAGATCGCCGAACACCTGCACGAGCTCGCGGTCGCCAGCCCGATCATGCAAGTCGTCGATTCGGCCGCTGGGGTGGCAAGCCTGGCCGTCGGGCTCGGGGCCGCCGGCCAGGCAATCTCGGGCATCGGCATCCCGGCCGGGCTCGTGTCCGCGGAGCTGACCGACCGGTTGCAGCGGCACGGCTTCGTGGTGTTTGCGGGGACGGTGGACGACCCCCGCCAGATGGAGCGCCTCGTACGGGACGGGGTCAACGGCATCCTCACCAACCGCCCGGGCGTCCTTGCCGGCGTGCTGCGTGCACACGACGCGGGCCGCGCCTAGC
>JADGPF010000048.1 GCA_017882585.1 Thermoleophilia bacterium | reverse complement strand
GGCGTGCCGCCGGCGACGCGCACTACGATCACCGGGGACCCGCCATCTGTCGGGAGCGTGTGTGGCGCAACTCGTCATCGAGGGATCCGACCTGGTCGTCCGGCTGAGCTTGATGGAGAAGCTCGGTGCGTTCCACGCCGACGTGCGCGTGCCGTTGGCCACGGTGCGCGCGGTGCGCGTGGCCGCGCATCCCTGGACGGAGCTGCGGGGACTTGAGGCGCCGGGGACCGGCGTGCCCTCGGTGATCTCGCTCGGGACGCGCCGGGGGTCCGGCGTGCGGGACTTCGCCGCGGTCTATTCGCACACGCCGGCCGTCGTCATCGATGCGGCCGGAGCCGAATTCGACCGTCTGGTGATCTCGTCGTCGCATGCATGGGTCGAGGCCGAGCGCATCGCGACGGCGGTGCGGGCCGCATCTGCCGAGGGCATCGTGGCGCCGCCTGGCCGGCGGGCGCCGCGCACGTCGTCGTGATCCGATGCCATCGGATCACGGGCGGCGCGGTCCGGTGATCCATCGGTCCGCATTCGTGGCACCGCGGGGGGCCGTGCCATCACGCCCGGTGCCGACGCCCGTGATGGGCGCAGCACCGGGCGTGAGTCGGTCAGGCGGTCTCCAGCGATGGCTCGCCGAGTCGATCGGGCTCGCCGGCGGGCGCCTCGTGCCGGCGCGCGCGGGTGATGAACAGCGCCGCGACCGCGCCGATCGCGGCGATCGCCGCGCCCGCATACACGGCCGGGACGAGGCCGTCGACGTACGACTGGGGTGACTGGTAGCTGCCGTTCTGGGCGAAGATCGTCGCCAGCACTGAGACGCCAAGGACGCCGCCGAGTTCGCGGATCGCGTTGTTGGCACCCGAGGCTTGGCCCTCCTGTTCGGGCCGGACGGACCCGAGCACGACGTTCGCGACCGGGGCGAAGAACAGCCCCATCCCGACGCCCGCGATGACGAACGGGCCGATGAGATCGGCGTAGGCGACGGTCGGCGACGCGAGCGCCGCGAGCATCACCAGCGCGATCGACTGCAGTGCGATGCCCGCCGCCATCAGCATGCGGCCCCCGATCCGATCCGACAGCGCGCCGGCGATCGGCGCCACGATCAGCGGCATCGCGGTCCAGGGCAGCACCCGCAGACCGGCCGACAGCGGCGAGTACCCCTGCACCGTCTGCAGGAACTGTGTCAACAGGAAGATCGCGCCGAACATGCCGAAGAACATCATCATCGAGGCGATGTTCGCGGCGGTAAACGAGCGGTTCGCGAAGAAGTCCATCGGGAGCATCGGGGCGCTCGTGCGCAACTCCCAGACCACGAAGCCGACGATCAGCAGCATTCCGATCGCGAGCGATCCGACCACCTCGGCCGTGCCCCATCCGATCTGGCTGCCGCGGATGATCCCGAACACGACGCCGAGCAGTCCCGTCGAGGCCAGGGCGACGCCGGGCAGATCGAGCGCGGAGTTGGGACCGTAGGACTCGTCCAGGCGCCGCGCCGCCAGCGGGGCGAGCGCCAGGCCGATCGGCACGTTGAGCCAGAAGATCCACTGCCAGGAGGCGCCCTGCACGACGATGCCGCCGACGACCGGGCCCAGGCCGACGGCAAGACCGCCAACCGCGCCCCAGATGCCGAGCGCGGCACCGCGCCGCGCGGCGGGGACCGATGCGGAGAGGATCGTCAGGGTCAACGGGGCGATGATCGCGCCACCGATGCCCTGGAAGGCACGTGCGGCGATCAGCCACTGGATCGATGGTGCAAGCGCGGCCCCGCACGACCCGGCGACGAACACCAGGATGCCGACCACGAACATGCGCCGCCGCCCGAAGCGGTCGCCGAGTGCGGCCCCGGTCAACAGGAGCACCGCGAACGTGAGCGTGTACGCGTTGACGGTCCATTCGAGCTGCTGGATCGACGCGTGCAGGTCCCGCCGGATCGTCGGCAGGGCCGTCGACACGACGAGGTTGTCGAGCGTGACGATGAACAGTGCCGCAGAGGTGAGGATCAGCGTCCACACCGCGGTGTGGCGCCCACCTGTGGGGGTCATGGGCGACCTTTCTCGAGAGATAGTAGTGATTGGTTACTAGCTTCCATGGCCAAAAAAGGGGGGTCCGGCTACTTTGGGGCCGCGAAGCAGCTTTGGGTCATGCGCTCCGCCCAGGGCGCGTCTGTGTTCTGCAGCTCAAGTGCGGTGATCACGTTGATGAGCATCCCGTGGGCAAAGAATGTGGTGACGGTGTCGGATCCGGCATCCGAGACGCGTTCGACGTACTCGAACAGCGCCCCGTAGCCCTCGCGTGCGGCGGCCTGGATCTCGGCGTCATTGCATGCCGCGGCGTAGGTCTGCATCTGCATCTTGAGCATCTGGCGGTCGCCGAGCAGTTCGGAATACCGGCGCCCGATGGCCTCGAGCGCCTCGGGACCACGCAGGCCGTCGGCCGCGGTTTGGAATGCCTCGAGCGTCTGGCCCATGCAGTCGTGCGCCGCCGCGATGAACAGGTCCTTCTTCGTGCCGAACAGGCGGAACAGGTATGGCTGAGAGATGCCGGCGTCCCGCGCGATCGCCTCGGTGGAGGCGCCGTGGTAGCCGTGGTCGGCGAACTGCGACCGCGCCGCGGCGAGTACGGCGGTGCGCCGTTCGTCGGCGGTCTTTCGGGCGGGCGGCGTCATAGTGGTAGTGAGTATTCACTCACAAGCAATCGCTGTCAAGTGCGGACGCCGACAAGAAGCGCCATCTCCCGCCATTTCCATACGCAGTCGACGTCGGCAAACCCGAGCGTGCGCATCCAGTCCAACTGCGTCGCAACGTCGACGAGGCGGTTGGACGCATCCTCTTCGTCTGGCCCGTAGCCGATCGCCTCCAGGAACTGCTCGTGCAGCCGTGGCGTCGGAGAGCTGACGTGCTCGAGGTTGGCGAAGATCCCGCCCGGTCTCATGCGTTCGTGGATCTCGGCGAGCAGCGTTTGCTTGCGCGCATCCTCGAGGTGGTGGATCGCAAACGCCGAGACGATCGCGTCGAAGCGGCCGACGACGGGCAGCGTGAGTGCGAGGTCGTGCGCGAGGATGCGCACCCGTGCGGTGCCATCGAACCGCGCGCGGGCCGCGGCGAGCATGGTCGGAGACGCGTCGAGGCCGACGAATGTCGCCTCGGGGCGCCGCGTCGCAAGCAGCGCGATCAGGTGCCCACCGCCGGTACCGAGGTCGAGGACCTGCCGCACGGTCTCGGGGATGATCTCATCCATCACCGCGTCACCGTCGGCAGCACGGCCGAGGCGTGGGCGCCGGGCGATGAACCCGGCGGCGTGCGCCGGGGTCGTCCACTCGTCGCGCCCGGTGGGGCTCTTGGCGTCCACCGCCACACTGTCGCATGCGGGGCGCCGCACGCTCAAGCACGTCGATCCGGGGTCAAGGACCCGCGCGGCGGCGCCGAGATACAGACACAGTGGGCCCACGGACCCGACAGCACGGCGCGTGGAGCGCAGACGGCGGTCATCCGCGCCGCGGATGCACGGTCCTGCGGGCCAAATCATGAGCACAGCGACCGTCCCCGCGGATGCCCAAAGCGTGCAGATCGCGGTGCGGCTGGGCTGGCGCCTGGCCGAGGCGTACCACAAACCGCCGCCGCCCCACCCCGCGGCCGCGAGCGACGATGCGCCCGTGCCGGATCGCCTGCCCGGCGGGAGCCGGCTCTCGACCTACGAGCGCGGGCGGACCCTGCTCG
>JADGPF010000047.1 GCA_017882585.1 Thermoleophilia bacterium | reverse complement strand
GCGTGCGTGCTGCCGTCACGGCGGTCCAGCGCACGGTGCTCGGCGAGGGCTCATGGGTCTGCGACGGACGCGACATCGGCACAACGGTGTGGCCGCAGGCCGAGCTCAAGGTGTTCCTGACGGCGTCCGTGGCCGAACGGGCTCGCCGACGTTACGAGGAGCTCGCGGCGCGTGGGACTCCGGAATCGCTCGAGGATGTCGAGGCCGCGATCGCCGCCCGCGATCACCACGACACCACACGCGCGGCAAGCCCGTTGCACGCCGCCGATGACGCGATCCGGCTCGATACCTCTGATCTGTCGGTCGACGAGGTCGTGCAACGGATCGTGGCCTGGGCCGAGACCGCGCGCCACGGAGTTGGGCGGTGAGCACCGACCGCGGGGCCTACATCAACCCGTTCCTCTGGGCGGTGGCCCGGTGCATTCTCGGCCCGGCGTTTTGGCTGGTGTTTCGCCTGCGCACCGTCGGTGCCGACAACATCCCCGAGCACGGTCCGACCCTGTTCGTGGCGAACCACATGTCAATGTGGGACCCTCCGATGATCGGGCAGGCTCTCGTGAGCCGCCGCCGGATCTATTTCATGGCCAAGAGCGAGTTGTTTGATATTCCCATACTGGGCTGGGCGATCCGGCGCCTGGGAGCATTTCCCGTCGCGCGCGGGAACGCGGATCGTGCCGCGATCCGCACTGCACGGGACGTGCTGGGGCGCGGCGACGCGTTGCTGATGTTTCCTGAGGGGACGCGCAACACCGATGGCCAGTTCGGTGAGGCGTGGCCGGGGGCCGGCTCGCTCGCACTCGCCGATGGCGTGGTGGTCGTACCGGTCGTCATCGAGGGGACCAACCGGCGTATCGGACCGGTACGGGTCGCCGTCGGTAAACCGCTCGACCTGTCGGACCTTCCCGATCTCTCACGCGGTGAGCGAAGCCAGATCGCCGCGGATCGAATGATGGCTGCGATCGGGGCCCTCCGGGCTCCCAAATACAACGAGCGAGCATGACCGACACCGAGCGTGAACACCGCACCCCCGGCAAGCGAGCCGGCACGCCGGCCGCGTCCACGCTGGCGACCAATCAGCCCATCGTGGCAGTCGTCGGCTATCCGAACGTCGGCAAATCGACGCTGTTTAACCGGCTGACGGGACGTCGCGACGCCGTGATCGATCCGATCCCGGGCGTCACGCGCGACCGGCGTCAGGCGGGTGCCGAGTGGGTCGGGCGCGCGTTTCAGCTGATCGACACCGGCGGAATCAACGCCGAGGATCCCACGCCGATCGGACGCCAGGTAACCGCGCAGGCCCGCCAGGCGATCGTCGACGCCGATCTCGTGCTGTTCATCGTCGACGCCACCACCGCCCCGACCTCGGGCGACCTCGAGGTGGCCGACCATCTCCGCTCGGCGCGGGTGCCGATCATCATCGTTGCCAACAAGTGCGAGCGCCGCGAGACCGAGCTGCTGGCCCAGGGGCTCTGGGGGCTCGGGCTTGGCGAGGTCGTGCCGATCTCGGCCCAGCACGGGCTGGGGATCGGCGACTTGCTGGACATCGTGGTGGCGGCCTTGCCCGAACCCGAGCCGATTCTGCCGCGCAGGGAGGGGGTACCGGCCCTGTGCATCATGGGGCGGCCGAACGTCGGCAAGAGCTCGATCCTGAACGCACTGTTGGGCGAAACGCGAGTGATCGTCCACGACCGCCCCGGCACGACGCGCGACCCCATCGACACGCTGTTCGAATACGACGGGCGCGAGCTCGTGCTCACCGATACGGCTGGGATGCGCAAGCGCAGCAAGATGCGCGCCGGCGTTGAGCACTACAGCCAGATCCGTGCGATCCAGGCAGCCGAGCGCAGCGACGTCGCCATGGTCATCTGTGACGCGACCGAAGGCCTGACCGACGCGGATCTGCGGGCCGTGGATTCGGCGGCGCGAGCCAAATGCGCGACGCTCGTGATCATGAACAAGTGGGACCTAGCCCAGCCGGATCTCAATGCGATCACGGGGGAGCTCCGGGCCAAGTCGCGCCAGCGACCCTTGGTGGAGGTCTGCTCAGCGGCGTCCGGAGAAGGCCTGCACCGCCTGATCCCTGCGGCGCTGCGTTTGTACGAGCGCCGCCGCACTCGGATCACCACCCACGCGCTCAACACCGCGATCCGGGAGCTCGCCGATGCCCGACCGGGTCCGCGGGGCGGGCGCCGACGGCTGTCGTTGCGCTACCTGGTCCAAATCGACACGTCGCCCCCGACCCTGCGACTCGACGTCAACGACCGATCGCTGCTCACCCGCGACTATGGGTTCTGGCTGGAGAATCAGCTGCGACGGCGCTTCGACCTGGACGGCGTGCCAATCATCCTCCAGGTCCGGGACCGCGGCGGATGAGCGCGCCCTCCTCGATTCGATCGGTCGCGGTTCTGGGGGGCGGCTCCTGGGGCACCGCGTTCGCCATGCTGTGCGCGCGCCATCATGCCGCCGTGCGCCTGGTGTGCCACACCTCCGTGCACGCCGAGCGCGTGGCTCGCGACCGGGTCAACCCGGCCTATCTGCCCGGTGTCCGCCTGTCCGACGACATCGAGGTGACGTCCGCCGACGACCGGCACGCGCTCGTCGGGGTCGATCTGTTGGTGCTGGCGATCCCGAGCCGGGTGGTGGGCGAAATGGCCGACATGGTGGCTCGCGCGATCGTGCCCGGAACCGCTGTGCTGTCGCTCACCAAAGGGCTGGACCCGGCCAGCGGGCGTCGGCTGTCGGAGTTGTGGCACCAGGCGCTGGGTGCGGCGACCCCGTTTGCCGTGCTGTCCGGTCCCAATCATGCCGAGGAGGTTGCCGAGCGCCAGCCGACGGCGGCAGTGGTGGCGGGCGACCCGGCACTCGGCGCACGCGTGCAGCGGCTGCTCAACGGACCCGATTTCCGCGTCTATCTCAACGACGATTTGGTCGGCGTCGAGCTGTGCGCCGCCGCCAAGAACGTCATCGCCATCGCCGCGGGCATGGCCGACGGACTCGGCTTCGGGGACAATGCCAAGGCCAGTCTGATCACACGGGGCTTGGCCGAGATGACCCGACTCGGCCGCGCCTATGGGGCACACGATGCGACGTTCCGCGGGCTGGCGGGGATGGGGGACTTGGTGGGCACGTGCACCAGCACGCATTCGCGGAACCGGCGCGTCGGGGAGCTGATCGCCAGCGGACTGTCGAGCGAGGAGGCAGAGGCACGGATCGGGCAGGTCGCCGAGGGGTTGTGGAGCGTCGCGCGCCTGCTCGAGCTCGCCGAGCGCGCCGATGTCGAGCTGCCGATCAGCCGCGAGGTTGCCGCAGCCGTCGCGGGCAAACCCGTCGCCGAGTGCATGCGCGACCTGATGGCGCGCGCGCCGGCCACCGAACGCTAATCCAATGCCGCGTCATCCGAGTCGGAGCACGGCCCGCACGGGCCGGCCACGCCGGCCGGCGCTGGTATCCTCGCCCGGAATCCGTCATCCACAAGGGTCTGGTGCATGAGCGAGTACCTGTTCACGTCTGAGTCCGTTACCGAAGGTCACCCCGACAAGCTGGCCGACCAGATCTCGGATGGCGTTCTCGACGCTATCCTGGCTGAGGATCACGACGCCCGTGTGGCCTGCGAGACATTGGTGACCACCGGACAGGTCGTCGTGGCCGGAGAGGTCAGCACGACCGCCCGCATCGACATCCCCGCGATCGTGCGCGCCACGGTCGCGCAGGTCGGGTACACCTCGAGCGACATCGGGTTCGACGCTGCCACGTGTGCGGTACTTGTTGCACTCGATCGACAGAGCCCGGATATCGCCCAGGGCGTCGACACTGCCCACGAGACGCGCGTGGGCACCTCGGATCATCGATACGACCTCCAGGGCGCCGGCGACCAGGGACTGATGTTCGGGTACGCCACCGATGAGACCCCCCAGCTGATGCCCGTGCCGATCACACTGGCCCACCGGATCTCGGAGCGCTTGGCAGCGGTCCGACACTCGGGCTTGCTGCCATACCTGCGCCCCGACGGCAAGACCCAGGTCACGGTGCGCTACCAGAATAAGCGTCCGGTGGGCGTCGACGCCGTCGTGCTGTCGACCCAGCACAACCCCGGGATCGAGTGGGGCGAGCTGGAACTAGACATGACCAACGAGGTTATCCGGCCCGTGCTCGAGGAGTACGGATACCGGACCGGCGACATCCGCTACTACATCAATCCCACGGGCAAGTTCGTCGTTGGCGGTCCGATGGGTGACGCCGGCCTCACCGGGCGGAAGATCATCGTTGACACCTACGGTGGGATGGCCCGTCACGGCGGTGGGGCGTTCTCGGGCAAGGACCCGAGCAAGGTCGATCGCTCGGCGGCCTACGCGGCCCGCTGGGTTGCCAAGAACGTCGTGGCCGCCGGCTTCGCCGCACGCTGCGAGCTCCAGGTCGCGTACGCGATCGGCGTGGCGCGGCCGGTGTCGGTGTTCGTCGAGACCTTTGGCACCGAAACCCGGCCGGTCGCGGAGATCGAGCGCTGGGTCCACGAGAACTTCGACCTGCGGCCCGCCGCCATCGTCGAACGGCTCGACCTGCGTCGGCCCGTGTACCAGAAGACCGCTGCCTACGGGCATTTCGGGCGTGAACTGCCCGGGTTCACCTGGGAATCGACGGCGATCGGCAACGAGGCGCGCGGCTAACTGGACGAGCCCCACGTGATGCAGCCGTCGCTCATGGCGGATGATGCGGGGGGGCTCGCGCGTGGCACGTGCGTGCAGGTCTATCTGCT
>JADGPF010000046.1 GCA_017882585.1 Thermoleophilia bacterium | reverse complement strand
GATGGCGCGCCTGCGCGAGCAGGGCCTGGCAACGTCGCTGGGCCTGGCCCCAGGACCGGCCGACGGGTTCACGCTCGACATTTTGCGTTGCCTGGAGCGATACGGGGAACTCATCGACTGGGCAATGCTCATCCTGAACCCGTTCGAGCCGTGGCCGGGGCGGATGGTGCTGCCGGCCTGCGCGGCCGCCGAGGTCCGGGTGCTGGCCCGCGTCGTCGACTACGGCGGCGTCTTCCACGACGACCTGCCGGACGAAGCGAACCTCGCACCCAACGACCACCGAGCCTTCCGACCGGCCGGGTGGGTCGGCCAAGCGCGGTCCCGGCTCGACCAGCTGCGTGCGATCGGGGATCGTCACGGACTCACCCCGCTCCAGTTGGCCTGCCAGTGGACGCTCGCCCAGTCCGCCGTCGCGTGCGTGGTCCCGACCCTGATCCAGGAGCCCGGCCCGGGCGCCAAGCCGGTCGAGCAAGAGCGCGAGGAGCTGGCGAGCGTTCCCGCGACGATCCTGTTGACGACGTCCGAGATCGAGGAGATCAACGAGATCGGCGAGAATGCCGGCTGCATGTCGCTCAAGGGCGGATCGCCGGTGCATACCGGTCGGGAGGTCGCCGACGCCTGGCCGCTGGACGACGACCTGCGGCGCCTGGCCGACCGCTGGAATATCGTCCCCGAGCGGGACCTGGTCCAGCACCACTGACCGTAGCCGGCCGCCGAGGGTCGGGTCAGCCGGCCGGCGGGGTGCCGACCCCTACGACCGCGACGGCGATGATCAGATGCTCGTGGCCGGGCCCGTAGTCGGTGCCGTTCGACATGCGGAGCCCGCCCGTGACCGCGGTCACCTGGATCTCACCGTAGGGAAACACCCCGGCCACGGCAGTGGCGTCAACCTCTTCGGGGCGCGGCACCGCGACGGTGACGTGCACCTGCATGTGCCGGCGGTCGCCGTCCGGCAGCAGGCGTCCGATGCCGGGCAGCGAGGTGCGGCCGATCGCCTCGCGGGCCGCCCGACACGCGGCCTTGGTCATGTCCTCGCCGACCAGGTCGACGCCCAGTCCCATCTCGAGAAACAGCGGCCGGTCGTCGTCGTCGGTCATGCCGAGCCGTCGACCCGGCGCGCGTACCGAGTCATGCGGGTCCGTTCGGCGGGTCCGCTTCGAAGTCGAGGGAGGCAGAGTTGATGCAGAACCGCAGCCCTGTCGGATCCGGTCCGTCGGGGAACACGTGCCCGAGGTGCGCATCGCAGACGTGGCAGCGCACTTCGGTGCGCGCCATGCCGAGCGAGGTGTCGACGTGCTCGTTGACCGCATCATCGGCGGCCGGCTGGGTGAAACTCGGCCACCCGCTGCCGGACTCGAACTTGTCCTGCGACGTGAACAGCTCGGCACCGCAGCAGATGCACCGGTATTTGCCCGTGCCGTGGTGGTCCCAATAGATTCCGGTGAAGGCTCGCTCGGTGGCACCCTCGCGGGTCACCGCGTACTGGGCGGGGGTCAGCTTCTCGCGCCAGGTGGCGTCGCTTCGGGGGTCGGTCATGTCAGGCGTCCAGTCGGGTCAGTCCTCGGAGTCGCGCCGATCTGCGATCAGCGTCCGCAGTCGGTCCGTCACGGCGGGGTCGCGCAGCGTCGTCACGTCCCCGAGCTCGCGGCCGGCGGCGATATCACGCAGCAGACGGCGCATGATCTTGCCGGATCGCGTCTTGGGCAGGTCGTAGGTCCAGATGATCCGCTTAGGACGCGCGAGCTTGCCGATGTGCTCGGCAACGTGGTCCCGGATCTCCTGGTCCATGGCATCAGTGTCGGTACCTTCCACCGGCGTTACAAACGCGACGATCGCCTGGCCGGTGATTTCGTCGTCCTTGGCGACAACGGCCGCCTCTGCGACTTTCGGGTGGCTGACGATCGCCGACTCCACCTCGGCGGTCGAGAGCCGGTGCCCCGCAACGTTGATCACGTCGTCGGTCCGTCCGAGGATCCAGATGTCGCCGTCGGCGTCCAGTCTCGCGGCGTCACCAACCACGTAGGTGTCGGGGCCGAAGCGGCTCCAGTAGCTCGCCACGAAGCGCTTGGGATCCTTGTAGAGCGTGCGCAACATGCCCGGCCACGGGCGTCGCAACACGAGCAGGCCCTGCCCTTCGGCGATCGGGTTCCCGGCGTTGTCGACGACCTCCGCGCTGATTCCGGGCAGCGCCCGCATCGCGCACCCCGGTTTCGCGGCGGTGATCCCGGGGATCGGAGAGATCATGATTTGCCCGGTCTCGGTCTGCCACCAGGTGTCGATGACCGGGCAGGTACCGCCGCCGATAATCTGGTGGTACCACAACCACGCCTTCGGGTTGATCGGCTCGCCGACCGAGCCGAGCAGCCGCAGGCTCGACAGGTCGTGCTTGTTCGGCTCCTCTGCGCCCCAGCTCATGCAGGCGCGGATCGCCGTCGGCGCGGTGTAGAAGATGCTGACCTTGTAGCGCTCGACGGTCGACCACCAGGTGGCGCGGTCCGGGTAATCCGGTGCGCCCTCGTACATGACGCTCGTCGCACCGTTGAGCATGGGCCCGTAGACGATGTAGCTGTGCCCGGTGATCCAGCCGACGTCTGCGGAGCACCAGAACACGTCCGTCTCGGGGTGCAGGTCGAACAGGTACTTGGTCGTGTACGCCGTCCCGACCAGGTATCCGCCGGTCGTGTGCAGGATGCCCTTGGGCTTCGCCGTCGATCCGGAGGTGTACAGGATGAACAGCGGATGCTCGGCATCGAACGGGGTGGCCGGCGCGAGCGGATCGGCGGCTGCCAGGGCCTGGTCCCAGTCGACGTCCCGGCCCGCCGTCATGGGGCACTCCGTGCCGGTGTGCC
The DNA here is from genome assembly GCA_017882585.1 of Thermoleophilia bacterium. Lineage (GTDB taxonomy): Bacteria > Actinomycetota > Thermoleophilia > Miltoncostaeales > Miltoncostaeaceae > CAITWD01. Next base: position 9,989 of record JADGPF010000046.1, on the reverse strand, counting down.
GCACGACCAGCAGGTGCGCCATGCTCGGGAGCGTGCCGAGCGTGTGATCGATCTCCCGCTTGACCGGCACGGTCTTGCCGCGACGGCGCGCGCCGTCGACCGTGATGAGCACCTTGGCCTCGGATTCGGCCATGCGCTCGCCAACCGCCTCGACCGCGAAGCCTCCGAACACGACATTGTGCGGGGCGCCGATGCGCGCGCATGCGAGCATCGCGACCACGACCTCCGGGATCATCGGCAGGTAGATCCCGACGACATCGCCTGGTCCGACCCCGAGTGATGTCAGCGCGTTGGCCGCACGCTGGACCTGCTCGAGCAACCACGCATAGGTAATCGCACGCTCTTCGCCCTCCTCGCCGCGCCAATAGAACGCGACGCGATCACCGTTGCCGGCCTCGACGTGGCGGTCCACGCAGTTGTAGGACGCGTTGATCTTGCCGCCCAGATACCACTTGGCAAATGGCTTGTCCGACCAGTCGAGCACGGTGTGCCACGGCTCGTCCCAATGCAGGGCGCGTGCGTGACGATCCCACCAGCCCTCAGGATCGGCGTCGGCCTCGGCATAGATGGCCGGGTCGTTCCAAAGTGCGGCCTGCGCGAAGGATTCCGGAGGGGGAAAGGCGTCGACCTCGAGCAGTGCGTCGAGGTGGTCCGCTAAGTCGGTGCCGGTGATTTTGGTCATATGCTGAACCCTATCCGTCCATGTGCCGAACGTCACTACCCCGCGGGAGCGGTCGGCGCCGCGTGTATAGACTCATCTCGTGAGCGAGGCCGCGACACGCGCCGCGCGCATGGCGGTACGTCGTCTGTGTGCGATTTCCGTGCTGGGAGTGTTGGTGCTGGCGGTATTTGCCGGCATCGCTCTCGCGGTGCCTCTGCGGGAGACCGCCTACAAGCAGGCCCTTGCGGGTGCCAGCGCGACGCAGATACTGCGAGCGGCGTTCCCGGCCGGGACGGTCACGAAACTCGGCGGACACACGGTCCGGGTCCTCGTCGCCGACCTCGCGCCGACGGTGATCATCGAGGGCCAGACTCCGATGACCGTCACCGACCAGGCCCCCGCCGGGGCGGGCGCGACGATCCCGGCCCACCAGCGGGTCCAGATCACTCCGGTGATCTCGGCCGGCGCCATCACCGGCGTCACGGTGACCAACATCGACGCCGTGCCGCAGCAGACGATCGCGATGACCGGACCGATTCGCGTGGCGACGACCACCAGCCTGCGCATCGACAGGCCCGTCGGCCTGCGGTTCCGTGGCGCCCTGCAGGTCCGTGCCGGATTCAACAACACCTTGGAGGTCATCGACGACGTCAGCGCCGAGGCCTACGACTACGGCGTGTTGGCCGGGCAGATCCCGGCGACGTGGGGTCCAAAGGCCCGGCAGGCGGTGATCGCCGGCGCGATTGCGGTGCGCTCTCGGGCAGTCGCGTCACGGAAGGCGCCCAGCGCGGTGTATGACGTCACGGCCGACAACCCGCTGTACCTGGGCATCGATGGCGAGCGGGCCACGACCAACGCGGCGGTAGCGAAGTCCACGGGCAAGGTGCTCGCCCGCCATGGCAAGGTCATGAATGTCGGCTTCGTCGGGGTCCTTCCGATTACGTTCGCCCCGAGCCCCGGCAAGGCGGACTTCGTCGCAAATGGGCCTCCGAAGGCCATCCCTGGGGCGAAGCCCCACAAGGCCGCCGCCGCAGTCGTGCTCGCCGAGTCGATGCTCCACCACCGGTATGTGTTCGGCGGCGACAACCCGAGCGGGTTCGACTGCTCGGGGCTCATGTATTGGATTTGGCACACGAACCTCGGTTTCTCGATTCCTCGCGATGCCAACTCCCAGTCGAAGGTCGGCGTTCCGGTCCAGCGCAACGACCTGCAGCCGGGCGATTTGGTCTTTTTCGCCGATAGCTCCGGCTATGTGACCCACGTCGGGATGTACATCGGCAGCGGGCTGTTCCTCCACGCCGCCAACCCGGGCCTCGGGGTGCGCATCGACTCGCTGACCCAGCGCTACTACGTTCACACCTACGCAGGAGCTCGCCGTTTCTCGCCCCTGCACTAGGCCTTCGCACCGCCAGGCTGGGGCGCGCGGATGAGCGACGACCCTCGGATCGCCTACAACGATCTCGACGCACATCCGTTGGTGCGCGCGATCACTGATCTGGCCGCCCATCCGGGTGACGAACATGCCGCCCAGCGCCTTGCCGCCGAACTGTTCGGGCTCGACACGACCGTGCCGATTGCGCTCGCGGAGCTTGTGCTCGGCTCGGAGGGTGCATTCGCGACGCTGGCGCGCCGCGGGATCGTGCCCGGCGATCGCCGCATGGCGCGCGCGGCGCACGAACTGGCGTATCTGGGCAAACTCGCCCACGAGGACCTCGCCGGGATGCTGGACCGCTACGGGCTGGCCGACGCGGTGCCGCCCGCGACGGCCGAGCCGCCTGCGGGCCGGCCACCGGCGCTGGTTGCCCTCCGGGCGCGCCTTGTCGCTGCGCCCGATTGGGACGTGCCCGTCGAGGCGCTGGCCGCGTTTCACCGGGTCGAAGGCATCGGCGCCCTGGCGATCAACCGCGTGCTGCGGTTCACTCACGGCACCCTGGTCGGTGTCCCGCATCCCGACCCGATCACGCCAGAGGATCTGATCGGCAGTGACCGTGAGCGCGCGCCGCTCGCCATCGCGCTTGCCGCGTTCGTTGCCGGCGGTCCGGCCAACGACGCGCTGTTGTACGGGCCGCCCGGAACCGGCAAGTCGGCCAGCGTACGGGCCCTGGCGGCGGGGCGTGCCGACGCGGGATTGCGGCTCGTACAGGTCGACCGCTCCGACGCGGCCGTCATCACGGCGTTGTTCGCCCAGCTCGAGGGTGCCGGACCGCGCTGCTTGGTGCTGCTCGATGACCTGGTCTTCGACGACGCGGAGCGCACTGACCGCACCCTGCGTGCGGCCCTCGAGGGCGACGCCGCGATGCGTCCGGAAAACGTGGTGGTCTGGGCCACGTCGAATCGGCTCAAGCTGATGCGCGAGACGCGCTCAGAGCGCGAGGACGATCTGGAGAGCGCGCTCGGCCGGGGGGAGAAGGCCGCGCTGGCGACCCGCTTTGGGCTGCGTGTGGCGTTCACCCAGCTGACCCAGGACGCGTATGTGGAGATTGCCACGGGGCTCGTCGCGCGATATGGCGGTCCGCAGACCGGGGATCTGGTGGGGTCGGCACTGCGGTTTGCGCGCAGTGGGCACGGGCTGACACCTCGGACGGCCCGTCAGTTCGCGGTGGCCTGGTGCGCGGGCACGGTCCCGCCGCTCCCCCGGTAGCAGCGCCCTACGGCGTCGCGGCGCCGAGCGGGATGCCCAGCTGTTCAACCACCGATGCCAGCTGAGCGGTGCACCGCTCGCCGAGGTCCGCATCGACGCGTCCGCGTGTGGCGTCGAGGACGACCGCCCGGCTCCCGCGCCGGTCGTCGACGATCGCAAGGCAGATCGGCCAGGCCACGGCCGTGATCTCGTCGACGCTGACATACGCCGCGGCCGGCATCATCAGCGCACGGCACGCGTCCTCGTGGCGCTCCCGCGCGGTGGGCTGCACCAGCGTCTCGGATCGGTCGATCAGGCGGGTGAGCTCGGCGGCGAGCGCCGTGGCGCCGACGTTCGCGGTAAGCGCCGGGGCGGGGTCGACAATGTCTTCGGTCCGCGCGACCGGTCCGGCGCAGGACCAGCATGCGGCCCCGGTCAGGGCCTCATAGGTCGTGTAGGCGGCCCGCACCCGCAAGCGCTGGCGGAGCCCGGCCCGCTCGCCACAGCCGAAGCGCACTTCCAACAGCGGAATCCAGGCGTTGCCCAGCCAGCGCACCTGCGCCCGCGAGATACCGAGCGGGCCCCGCATCTCGGCCTGCAGCGTCCGCTCGGCCCGTGCGAGCTCGATGCGGCGCGCCACGCCGCGCCGCGCGGCGGAAGTGGGCGCGGGACCGAGCGCGGCGATGGCGGCCGCGCCCAGCCGCGTCTCGAGTTCGGCGCGCTCCCACAACGTGATGCCGGACTGCGCGGCCGTCGTACGGGCGGCGGGCGTCGCCCCCCCGGCGCAGGCGATCACCATTTGGCCGAGCCCGATGTCGTCACGGATCAGGCGTGCGCGGGCGACCACCGCGGTGTCGATCGGGTGGGCCCAGTTCTTGCATTCGACCCCGACGCGGGTCTCGAGCAGGTCCTCTCGACGGGAGGCAAGGATGTCGAGTTCGTGTCGCGCGCCCGAGCGGCCGACGACGATGGCGTTGGTGTGGGTCGCGAAGCCGTGCGCGCGGAACAACGCATCGATGAGATGTTCGAACATCCGTCCGCGTTCATGAGGCCGTAGTTGTGTGCTGCTCATCCCGGCGACGGTAGCGCGGCGCGCGGACTGCACCACTGGACCCGTGCCGAGCTCGTCACCAGCGGAGGCGATCGCCATAGTGAGGTCTGTGGTGATGCATGACTGACTTCGGGCGGGGTGTCGCGTGACGTTCGGCGACCTCGCATTGATCGTCGCCTGCGGCCTGGCCGGACCGCTGCTGGCGGGTCTGCCGCGATTTGCGCCGCCGGTGGTTGTCGGCGAGATCGCCGCCGGGGTGATCCTCGGTCGAACCGGTATTGGCATCGTGGATCCGGCCAAGCCGACGCTGGCGTTCTTCGCCGAGGTGGGCTTTGCGCTGTTGATGTTCTCGGTCGGGACCGCGCTCCCATTGCGTGACCCGGCTCTGCGCAAGTCGTTCGGCAGGGGGGCGACGCTCGTGGCGATCTCGGCGGTGCTGGCCCTGATTGCCGGCTTCGCCCTCGCGCAGATCACGAACCTGCACCGGCCGTTGATGATTGCGATTCTCGTGGTCACGTCATCGGCGGCGCTCGTGATGCCGGCCCTCGAGGAGGCCGGCTTGACCAAGCTCCAGATCGGGATGGTGACCGCCGCCTGGGTGACGCTTGCCGATATCGGCAGCGTCATTGCGGTGCCGTTTGTCGTGGTGCATGGGTCGTCGCGCAACGTGATCTTCGGCGGGCTGGCGGTACTCGCGGCGACCGTGGCCATCTGGGCGGTGCTGCGGACAGCGCGCCAACAGGAGTGGTTCCGCCACTACCGCAGGCTCTCCCACAGGCGTGGCTGGGGTCTTGATCTGCGGATCTCGCTGCTGGCGCTGTTCATTCTGTCGTGGCTGGCGCTCAAGATCGGAACCAGCATCTTGGTCGCCGGGTTCTGCGCGGGCGCGATCGTCGCACTGGTCGGCGAACCGAAGCGGCTCGTGTGGGAGGTCCTGGGGATCGCCCAGGGCTTCTTCGTGCCGCTGTTCTTTGTCGTGCTCGGCGCCCAGATCAGCCTGCGGGCCCTCGTGACGAGCCCGGCTGATTTGCTGCTCGCAGTCGCGCTGTCGGTCGCGATCGTCGCCGTCCACGTCGTCGCGGCGCGTGTGGCCCGTCTTCCGCTCGCGAGCGGTCTGATCGCGACGGCGCAGATGGGCGTGCCCGCGGCCGTCGTGGCCGTGGGCCTGCAGACGGCGATGCTCACGCCCGGACAGGCCGCCGCGATCTTGGCAGCGACGCTCGTGTCGGTCGGGGTCATGTCCGTCGGGGCGCGGCTGCTCGCCGCCGAGGTCCCGACCCCGCAATCGGACGACGAGGCCGCGCCGGCGGCATAATGCGTGGGGGGGCGTGTAGGATCGATGCCGACCCGACCCGGGCGCACGCTTTCGTCGGTCGCGGACATGACCTTCACGTGAGCTGCGGGCGCTGTGAGTGAAGGGGCTGAGCTGTCGTTGTCCGAGACACGTGATTCCGGCTGGCACCGGTACCGCTGGCGTATCCTTGCGATCGGGTTCGCCGTGGTGGTTTCGGGCCTACTGACCGGTGGGCTCATGCTCGGGGGGTCCACGCGCACCCCACATGCCGCCGCAGCCGTCGTGCGGCCGCCGCTCGCCCCGCCGCAGCCGCTCGATCCCGTTGCGCTCGAGGTCCGGCGGGCGATCGCGGCCAATGCCGCCGTCCGCCAGGGCTCCGCAAAAGGGCGCCTTGTCGCATTGACGTTCGACGACGGGCCGGGGCCCTACACCGCGGCCGTCGTCACCGAGTTGCGCCGGCTGAAGGCGCCGGCGACGTTTTTCGAAGTCGGCGAGATGATCCCGGCATACCGAACCCTTGTCGCCAACATGTCCCGCTGGGGCTTCGCCATCGCTGACCACACCTGGAGTCATCCGCAACTGACGGGGTTGCCGAGCGCGAAGGTCACCAACCAGCTCATCTGGACCCAACACCTGATCACCAAGATCACCGGAAAGCCGGTTCAGTTCATGCGACCTCCCTACGGCGCGCTGAGCCCTCGGGTCCGAACGCTGGCCGGTCGGCAGGGCCTCGTGACGACCCTGTGGAGCATCGATACGGCGGACTGGACCCGACCGGGCGTTGCCACGATCGTTGCGCGGGCGCTGGCCGCACGAGCCGGAGAGATCATCCTGCTGCACGACGGCGGCGGGATTCGTAGCCAGACGGTCGCGGCGATCCCGACAATCGTGCGCAGGCTGCGCGCCCGGGGCTTTCACCTCGTGACGCTTCCACAGCTCCTCGCGCTCGCACCGCCGCGCTTCCACCGCTAGACCCGGTCGCCGCCCGCCCGCGTCGGTCGCACCGCAGGTGCGGCTTGTTACGATCTACGCGTCGACGCCGGCTGCGCCCGCGCTGATCCCGACCCCGACGGAGGGCTGCATGGCCGACCTGATGACCGAGACCCCGATCGACCCGGCCGACGGCTGGGTGGCCGACCACGTGCGCCGGTATGTGCAATCGGGCGGCACCGAGGGGCACATCTGGCACGAGGGCGTCCCGACGCTGCTGCTGACGACCCGCGGCAAGACCACCGGGCAAGCACGGCGCACGGCGCTCATCTACGCCAAGGACGGCGACAACTACGTCGTGACCGCCTCGTACGGCGGGTCGCCGACGCACCCTGACTGGTACCTCAACCTCGCGGCCGATGCCGAGGTCGTGCTCCAGGTCGGCGAGGAGCGCTTTCGGGCGCGCGCCGCGCGCGACACGCCGGAGAACCGTCAGCGACTCTGGGCGCTGGTGACCGCGGTCTGGCCGGACTACGACCGGTACGCGACCAAGACGACCCGCGAGATCCCGCTGGTCGTGTTCACGCCGTACGACTGAGCGCGTAACGCGTCAGATGCGCCGCTGCCCGTACGAGCCGGTCGGGGGACCCGGGTCGCGACGTACCAGTAGCCAGACCATGACGCCGATCACCAGCAACACCAGCAGGCTGATCAGCACAATCACCGTGCCCAGCAGGGCACCGAGGCCGCCGGTCGGAAGAATCCAGACGCCGCTGGCAAGCGCAACGAGCGCGGCCACGATCACGACCGTGACGGCGAGGGCGAAGATCGCCGCCGCGAGGAGGGCCGCGATGCGCACAAACCAATTCGTGCGCTGACCGGCGGCCTGGAACACCCCCAGGCGGTCGATCCGTCCAGGCACGAGTGCGCCACCGGGCGGCGATTGCACCTGGGCGCGTTCGCGGCTGACCTGCGCACCGGGGATCGACGGCGGAGCCGACCCCGCACCGCAATTCGGACATGAGCCGTCGTCGGCCAGCGGCGTACCGCAGACCAGACACGACATGGCGTAGGTGGGCGCCACGATCAGTTGCCGAAGACCCCGCCGATGATGCCATCGACCAGGCCCGAGCTCCCGCCGCTGTCGCCGCCGTTGCCGGTGTTCGGCAGGTATTCGGCGATCGCTGCGGCGAGCATCTGGATCGACATCGACTGGAGCCACACGCGGCCGGGCCCGGTCAGGTCCGCCAGGAAGAAGCCGTTGCCCCCGAAGAACTTATTGGCCAGGCCGGGAATCGTGCCGACCGTGAAGCTCACGGTCTGGTCGAACGCGCCGACGTGCCCGGGGTGGACGCGGATCGTCTGACCGGCCGGCAGGTCGTAGGTGAACATCTCGCCCGAGAGCTCCAGCCAGGCGACACCCTCGCCGGTCAGGTGCTGCAGGAAGAACCCCATCCCGCCGAAAAAGCCGCCGGTAAGCTTCTTCTGCTGGAGTGCGACCGTCGCTTCGATGCCCTCGGTGCCGCACAAGAACCCGGACCGGTGGACGAAGTAGCTGCGCTGCGGGGTGACTTCGACGCTGATGATGTTGCCCGGCAGCTTGGATGCGAAGACCACGGTCCCCGGAGCCGCCTCCGCCTGATAGCGGGTCAGGAACAGGCCGCCGCCGCCGACCACGCGCTTGGCCGACTTCATGAAGCCGCGGCCGCCGGAGCCCATCTGGGTCGTCTGGGACAGCGCGACCGTCGGGGTCATCCATCCCAGGTCGCCGTGGGTGGACACCACCGTCTCGCCCGGTTGCAGGATTGCCTCCAGCACCGGCAACACGGTGCCCTTGACTTCGAAGTTCATGCGGTCCTCGCTTTCTCAGGCTCGGTTACGTGGCGATGCCGTCGATGGGACCGTCACGGGTCCCGGGTCGGCCGTCCTGGCGGCGTCGCGTCAGCTATCGGTCCATCGGCACCGGGCGCCGGGGGATTGACCTCTGTGCTCGGTGCCCCTGCGGCGGGCCGGACCGGTCGAGGCTCGTGCACGACGCCGTTGGCGATCCACACATAGTGCGGCGGGGTCGTCAGTGACGCCCCGACAAAGCAACCCCGCTCAGCCTTGTCGAACAGTCGTGCGAGGTCGTTCGGATCCGGCACGGGATCGATCGTGACGTGACACGTCACGTCGGTCGACGTCACGGCGTGCCGGCCGTCGGACGCCCGCCGCGTCACCGCCGCGCGGGCGGCGACTTCGGAGGTCACGGTGAGCCCTGCGCGCGCCGCATGGAATCCAAGGCTCGCGACGGTGCAGCGGACCAGGGCCGCAAGGAGCAGATGCTCCGGCGTCCAGTCCGCGTCGGCGTCGAGGCCGCTGCCACCGGGAATCGCCACGCGCGCGCCGGCGTCCATCGTGATCGCGTACTCGAGTCGCTTGCTGCGTATCGCCAAGGCCCCTCCCGGTCCGGCGTCGGGCGCCGCTCAGGACCGCCGGCGCGGACCGCTGTGTATGAGTATGGCCGATGGGCCCGTCGCAGTCGTGATACACGCTCGCTGGGGGCTGACCGACGCGCGCGGCGGTGAAATGATGAGCACAATGGCGGGTGGCGACGCGGGGCCGGCGGTTCAGCGGCGGGGGACCAGACGCGCGAATGGCAACCCCAAGGAGACCGAGATGAGCAACGTGCAGGAAATCGCAATCGACATCGGCATCGAGCCCACCGACCGCCAAGAGATCGCTCGCGGTCTCGAACACGTCCTGGCGGACAGCTACACGCTCTATCTGAAAACCCAAAACGTCCACTGGAACGTCACCGGGCCGATGTTTCGGACCTTGCACCGGATGTTTGAGGAGCACTACATCGAGCTCGCGCTCGCGGTCGATCTGATCGCCGAGCGGATCCGCGCGCTGGGAGGATTTGCCCCGGCGTCGTTCGCCGCATATATCCGCCAGGGCTCGGTCGTAGAGTCTGAGAGCGTCCCGCCGGCCGACGAGATGATCCGGCAGCTGCTGGCCGGTCACGAGCAGGTCGCGCACACGGCCCGCGGCGTGTTTGCGACCGCCGTTGCCGCCAACGACCAGTCGACAGCAGACATGCTGACCCAGCGCCTAGAGCTGTACGAAAAGACGGCCTGGATGCTGCGCAGCCTGATCGAGACACCCGTCTGAGCGTCGGGGGATCCGGCGCCTCAGCCGGGCCGAACGCTCGCGGTCGGGACTGGCCGTCGCACGCGACGCCGATCGGCGGCACCCAACGTCAACACGCCGACCCGGCCGACGCCGGTGGGCCCACAGCGGACCTCGGAGGTCCAGATGCAGATAGAATTTGACCTCGTCGTCATCGGCGCGGGGATGGCCGGTCTGAACGCGATGGATCGCGCCGTTGCCGCCGGTCGGCGCGTCGCGATCATCGAGCGGGACCGCGTCGGGGGAACCTGTCCGATTCGCG
>JADGPF010000045.1 GCA_017882585.1 Thermoleophilia bacterium | reverse complement strand
TGGCGATCCGCCAAGACTCGATATCGGTAGCACGCCTAACGGGGCGGCAACGGCTCCCTGTTGACCCCATTTGCTCCAGACAACCGTCTGCGAGACGTGGTGATCCGCCGCGTGGAGCTCGATGGGCGTCCCGATCTCGCTCGCGGTGGCGTAGGGGGTCGCAAGAACCGGGATTCCCTGCGACGACGCGACAAGGTAGCCGCGGGGACCGGTCGAGTGTGCACGAGGAGAAGCCAGCGAGACCGGTGCGCTCCCCGCGGCAGCCGAGCGACCCGAAAATTCGATCGCGACCTTGTGGCGATCGATCACGGCTCAGGTCGATCCCGGGTTGCCGACGGCAACGCCATGCAGAAATTGGCCCTGCGATGCTGCGCTCACCCGATGCACGGCTAGATTCAACTTGTGGACACCGTCGCCGATGTCGCCGCGCCGCGGCATGGGCGATCGTGGCGGGCCTGATCCTCATGGCCGTCCTTGTGGAGTACCGCGTCGTTCTTAGTGGACAGGGCGGGTCCGGCGGTCAGCACTCAACACGGATTGCGTTCATCAGCGCCTATGTCGTCGGGCTCGCCGCATTGGGGTTCGTCGCAGACGGTTGTCTGATTGCTGACCGCTCAGGCCTCGCACGGCCGCTGTTGATGGCGTCGGCGAGTGGCGCCATCGTTCTTGGCGTGGTGGGAATCTTCTCCATCGGGATCGGTCTGTTCGTTTCGGCCGCAATCCAACTCGTTGCTGCGGGGCGCGCACCGGCGCACCGATACGATCGTCACGCGCGGATCGCGGCGGCTGCCCTCGTGGCGGTACCACCGATCGCACTGGTGGCCGGATTGGCGCTCACCTCGTAGGGGCACGAGTCCGCCCGTGCTCCCTCGTTCGGAATCCATCGTCTGAAGCCCCAGGGCAGCGCGTCACCGCGCGATGAGCGTCCTTACGACTGACAGATGTATGCCCCTTCAAGGACGTCGCCGACGATCGCAGTCGTCCCCGAGTCGGCGACCGACCAGCCGGTGGGCGGCCGCGTGAACACGTACGTACGCCCGGACTGCCGGTCCGTGGCCTGGTATCCGTCGCGGAATGGCCGGCCGACGACCGCGGCGTTTCCTTAGATGGCGACCGACGAGTCAGACCCACCTGGAGTCCCGTGCGCAAGTATGACCGGGGGCCCCGCTCCGAGGCGCGCGATCTCAACTTCCCCCAGCGCCGTCGAGACCCGCGTCACTACGGCACGACCGCGGGCGACGCCGGGGGAAGATGATCTAGTCACGACTGCCATTCCCCGATCGCTTGCGAAAACCGACAAACGCAGCGACGGCAAGCGCCGCACCGGCTAGGGCCACGAGCACTTTCTTCATGCCGACCTCCTCAGATCGTCAACAGCGACAAGATCACTCTGACAACACCACACGGCAGGGGTCAATGCCCGTTAACACCGGATAGCTCGGATCGAATTGAGAAGGATGGTCCACCGCCGAGGTGGCATCACCAGTCCGGAGGCGGTCACGTGCGGTCGAACGGCGTACTTGATGACCATGCGCAGTCCGCCGAGCGAGGAGGCGAGAGCTCCGGTGTGTTCGCCGATTCGGTGTGTTGTTCACGCTGCATCTGCCACCGATGACCACCGGTCAGTCGACCACCCGTATCGGCGGAGGGTCCAGTGACGGCACCGTCAGGGATTGGACAGACCGACGGTCCTCGGGGTGGCCGTTCACCTCGGGCGCCGTCGTGCCGACGGCTCACCGGTTGCCGGCCGGCGCGGAGGACTCGATAGGACTGACGTCGGTCTCACAATCGCAGAGCTCGGCGTGATCGCGCACGATCGGGGCCGTCGAGGGCGAGGTCGCGACACATGCGCTCGTGCGGCGGGTCGGACCCGTCCGACGAGTCGGCGACCAGCGCCCCGCCAACGAGTGTCGTGCGTTTCACAAAGCCTGTGACTGTCAGGGGGACGGACGACTCAATCTGACGGGTCTGCAGGGGCGCCGAAGCGGCGTGTCGCTCGTGCGTCCGCGCCGACGTCGCCTACGCGCCCGTCGGGCCAGGACACCGTACGGCGCGCGACTCCGGTTGCATTGTGGGCTTGTTAAGGACGTGTTGTGTCCGTCCGATATAGATCGTGGCGCCCAATCGACGCCCTCCTCGTGTGGCCTACCGATTCCCCTGCCGGCAGACCTTCTGCCAATAGGACGTGAATCGAAGGAGGCCCCCCATGCCCCTTTTCCCCAACCGAATTCCGGGCGGCGCAGCCCTGCGCGCGGTGCGCGCAGGGCTTTGGCCACCTGCCGAGTTGACCGACGACTGGCAACACCAGAACCAGCCCGGGCGTCGTGCCCACCGGCGCAGGGTCGCCGCGATCGTCAGCGGACTCGTGCTGAGTGCCGTTGGCGCCTACGCTGCGACCAACTGGATCGTGGGTCTCAATGGTGGCTCATCGGGTGAATCGCAGTCGGGCACGGTGTCAAACCTGACGATCAGTGCCGTCGCCTCGCCGGCGGCAGGCAATCTCTTGTTCCCCAGCAGTAACGGTGATGTGGTCTTGACGATCACCAATCCCAATGCGATTCCTGTCACGCTGACGGCGGTCAACCTGCCGACCAACACGACCTACGCGGGCGGCTTCACCACAAGCGCCCTGTCGACCGCCCAGACCGGCTGCTCGTCCGCGACGTCGGACGTGATCTGGAACTACTCGACGGCGACGAGCGGCAGCTCGCACACGCTGACGACCCCACTCGTCATAGGTGCAACCGCAACGCTGACAGTCACCCTCACCAATGACGCGAGCATGACCGCAGCAGCCCCCGCGGCGTGCGAGAACACCTACTTCTCGATGCCTGCACTGAACGGTATAAGCGCGTCGGCAGGATCCGGAACCCCGACCACCAGCCCGGCGACCGACGCGTGGACAAGCTAATCGATCGGCCCGCGCAACCGGCGCTGCCGTAATCGTCGACCGTCGGCGCGACAGACCCCCGGGTTCGTGGTGGCGGTCACGACGGCATCCGTCGCAGGTTCGCGGCATCGCATCGGTGCGAAAGCCCACTGCAGACATTCCGCCGAGGCACTCAGTCTCGAAGCTTTGGGCGCCGGGAGGATCACGAGGCGATGGCCTCGGCCGCTGGATGCCACGGCCAGGCGGCGCAGACGAGCCGTCGGACCGAGAACCTGTAACGGTTCCGCGCGGGAATGGGATTCCCTAGACGTAACGTCGATCGCCGCCTACGATGACAGCGCGTCCAACGCAACGATACGTACGAATCCGCTGAGGCGGATGATGTCGGTTCGCTTCGTTCGCGACGTACTCCGATCATGATGATCAACCAAAGGAGGCCGTATGGCACCGCCATACGAGGTAGAGGCGGTAATGGACTCGCTCGCAACCATCAGCGAGGTTCTATTCCGGCGGCTGGTGTGCATGGAGTGCAACCAATGCGAGCCGTGTGGTCCCGCCTTCATGGCGTCACTGAAGGTCCTGCGCGAGGCTGGAAAGATCGACCCAGCCGCGATATCGCGGGAGACCCGCGGCGAGTAGCTTTCGCTTCGGGAGTGGGGTCCGAATCGTCCCAACCCGTCGAGGCGCCGTCGCGTCGACGCCGGGGGGCTGTTTCGAATTAACGGGCCCGGAAGAGATGTCCTTCGCCGCCGACGTAGTGCCATTACTCGGCGGCGACGGCCCCGACGCGCTCCCTGGGTGGGCGCTTGAGCTTGCTGGTCATCTTCAGCAATTCGGCGTCGTTGAGCCCTCGCAACGCGCGCCCACCGCGACACCCGATCACGCCGCCCACGTGGCGGTCGCTCGGGAAACACGATTGACGAGTCGCGTCGTCGATCGCCTCGGGGAGCTTGGCGTTACGGAGACGCGGCAGTACGGCGGCTCGACGTTGGCATTGGTTGACCTGTCCGGGCTCGACGCCGACACGTCACTGCGACTCGCCCGCCAGGTCGATGCGACCGGATGCCCGTCGTTGGTGATCTCGCGGTTCGGAAGCGAGATCTTTTGCGGTCCGTTGGTCGCGCCACGACGATCGGCCTGTTGGCACTGCTTCAGGCTCCGCTTTGCGGACTCAATCGACGATCTGTCCTCGCTGCCGATCGACGCCGACGCGCCAATGACACAGGTCATCGCGGATACTGCGTTCGTCGCGGCGCGCTATCCCGATCTGGCGTCGTTCGGATGCGTGCTGGTCGATGATCGCGTGACGAGCACGCTGCATGAGGTCCTTCCGATCCCGTGGTGCGACGCATGCGGCGGGCCGACCGGGCGGGAGGGCCGGCAGGCGACCGTCGTGCAGTCCCTGGTTGTCCCAGAGGAACTCAGGATTCTTGGAGGCACCAGGGGCGGGATTATCAGGCAGCTGCTGATCGCCGACACCGATGAGCAGACCGGACTTCCGGCCATCCCGAAATGTAGTTCCGCTGTGATCACCGGCTTTCGCGGCAGGGCTACGTCCTTCCCCGCCTTTACCGGTGAAGGAAAGGGTGCGACTCGCGACGCAGCGGTACGAAGCGCGATTGGCGAGGGAGTCGAGAGGTACGCCGCCTCATTGTGGAATCCAGACGACCTGATCTATCGGTCCCTTGACGCACTCGAGACTCGGGCGTTCGACCCGCGCTGGCTGGTGCTGTACGACACCGAGCAGTACGAGACGCCAGGGTTTCCGTTCGCGCCGTTTGCCTCGGACCGCCCCATCCACTGGGCCACCGGACAGTGGCTCGACACCGGAGAAGCCATCGCTGTACCGGCGCTCGCGACCTACATGAATTTTCCGGCGCCGCCCTCGGAACAGTTCGGGCAAACAACGAGCAACGGACTTGCGGCGGGCACTTCGATCGACGACGCCACGCTGCGGGCGCTCTACGAACTGATCGAGCGCGATGCAGTCATGCTGTTCTGGTTGGCACGCCTCCCCGCCCGGCGCGTCTCGGAGGACGGGGCCGATCCGGTCGTCCTCGAAGCGCTTGCGTGTGTTCAACGACTAGGCGCACGCACCGAGCTATATCTGCTTGATGCTGGTACGAACCATCCCACGGTCGTCTGCCTGGGTCTCGGTGACGGCCGATCATGGCCCGGGATCACGATTGGCCTCGGCACTGATGCACGGATCGACGTGGCCCTCCAGAAGGCGGTCCTCGAGCACGGACACTATGGCCCGTACGTTCGACGTTTGATGCGGGACGGCAGACACCCGCCGGTCACGACGCCGGACGATGTTCAGACCGGGATCGACCATGCGTTGTACTACACGGACCCTGCAAAGGCGTCGGCCCTTGACGCATTCCGAGGGGACGCACAGATACAGACATCACTATCTGAATTGCGTTCCGCGTACCAACAGCCGGCCACCGTCGCCGCATGCGTACGTGAGCTGCACGCGGCCGGGATTCGGGCTGCCGCTGTGGACGTGACGTCGCCTGACGTCGCGTTATCGCCCCTACGCGTGATTCGTGCATTCGGGACGTATATGCAGCCGATCCACTTCGGTACGTTCAATCGTCGATTGCAGAACCCCCGCTTGCGTGTTCGGCTGCACGAACAACCGGAGCCGTTGCCACACCCGATCGCCTGACGCACCGATGGGGTGTCGTCGCCACGCGACCTCGCCACCGATCTCACGCCCTGGGTATGCCCCTTGTGCGGGAACCCACGACCTCCGTGTGGACGAAGCCGCTGACGTCCTCGCTCGGGGTGGCGTTGGGAGTGACTTGTCCCCGATAACTGATCGTGTCGCTCGGTGTTCCGTGGTCAGATCAGAGCACTGAGACTGACGGAGGAGATTCGCCCAACTCGCGTTCATCGAGCCGAGAAGCGGTCCCAGTGAGGTCCCGTTTCCAATGGCTGCGCGGAACGTCGAGCTCAGCGCGTGTTCGCTTCCCGACGTTCACGGCGACAACGCGGGTGCGAATCCCGTTGGGGCAGCGTCCGGTCTCCCTCTGCGCCTGCCCTCAACGCATGTTGCCGCGTTTGCTGCCTGACGGCGGGCGATCGGCGTCTCCATAGGCCGCCGGAACCGCGCGACGGCCCAGGAACAATCGGACAGATGTCGCCATCCTCGACCGCGATACGTTTCCCCGGCGTGTGGAGAGGCGCACACATGCGCGGTGTGTGGCACCCCGTGGCGTGCACTGTCGTACCCGTTTCGAGTTCGGCTGCGTTGTTTGGACTGCTGCTTCGCTCATCGGGGGCCTGGGCGGTCCTCCCGGTCCGCGGCGGTGCCATCGCATTCGTGTAGCTCGCCAGCCGGTGGCACCGGCTGACCGAGAGCCCCATCCGCGAGGGCATCCATTCGCCGTATGCCCTGGGGGCCCTGAGATTCCTGGCGGTGCCGATGATGTTGCTCGCGGCGGCGATCATTGTCGTCCTCCTTCTGGCCTTGGCGTCCAGCGGCAGCAACACGCTGTAGCCGCACCCGGGCGACCGTGCGCCACGTCCCCGGTCCCGATGCCGACGGCCGTCCTCGATCAGCTCGCCGCCCCAGGGGGGCGACAGCTCGCCCCTTCTCCCCGTCGGTTCCGGTCCGCCTGGGGAGCACCCCGGCCACGCGCGAATCTGGCATTCCGGGCGCGTTTGGCGACGTCGTCTTCGAGATCTCCGCACGTCCGCGGATTTCATCTGTCCGCCAGAGCCAGTCCTCCAGGCGGTTCCACTCCGGAATCATCGGAGGCACCCCTGTCGACTCGCTCGACGAGCACGCTCGCCCGTGTCAATGCCATCTGCTGCCCGGCCACGCGGGCCGACCCGCTCGCCTCAGCGGGTGTCGGACAGTCCGCCATCCGATGGATCTCCGTGGAACATCGGGCCCGCGGTCATGATCACCCGTCGCCCGCAGCCTCTGGGCGCGGCGCGTCACCAGAGCGGTGATATGCGGCCAGTACCCTCTCGTAGCGACGACGAACGTCATCCCGATCGGACGGCTCGGGCACCGACTCGATGCTGCTTTGCAGGATCATGCGCGCCTGGATGACCAGCACCCGCCGCTGCTGCTCGGTGCGGGTCTGCTCCAGAATCGCCGCGAGGGCGTCCAACTGGCGAATCATGATTGCCGGCATCCCCCGCCCAGCCTGGCGAATTTTCTCAAACGCCCGCTCGATAAGCCGGTCATAGCTCACCGGCGCAGTGATGAGTCGCACCCTGCCGGACTGATCGCAATGGACCCGTGCCGGCTGCCATCGTGTTGCGGCTTGGCACAGCCCATCGCCAAGCCAGTCGATGCATGTCACTGCGGTGAACGTATCGTTCACCGCGGGCGAGAGCGCACGCAGCGCGATCTCGACGAGCTGGTCAACTGCAAATGCGACGTCCTGAGTCAACGTGCGCATCGCGCCCGTGACGTGCGCACGCTCGAGCTGACGGGTGACGCGAGCCCGGGCCGCCGCCGGCCAGACCGTCGCCATGGGCTGACCCTTGACCAGGAAGTGGCCCGGTCGGTATCGCAGTTCGATGAGCGCATTCTCCTGCTCGGCGATCCGCACGAGGGTGTCGTAGCGCACGAGCTGAAGGTACCCGGCGGCTGGCGCCAACACGACTCCACCGGGCTCGTCTGGAAACGCCGCCATGGTGTCGTCGCCATCCCGGTCGGGCTCTGACCCACCAGCGAGCCGTAACGCGTCGCGTGCATCTGCGTCGATGGCGCCCGAGAGGTCACCTGCGATGTTCGCGATCACGTGCGGGAGCTGAATCGCAATGGCCGTGTGGCTGATGAAGTAAATCAGGACCGCCAGGTCCAGGAGCACGAACCCCAGGCAGATCGTGATCGACAGATGCGGGACGAAGTCGCCGTGCGGGCCGGCACCGATCGACGCGAGAACGAGGACCGTGTACACCATGGTCGCGACGAAGGTGCCAAGGGTCACCTGCGTCCCGCGATCGCGGATGAAGTTGCGCAGCATCCTCGGCCCGAACTGGGTCGAGGCGAGTGTCAGGGCCACGATCGTGATCGAGAACACCACGCCGACAACGGTGATTTCCGCTCCGACAAGCGCGGCAAGGACCTGACGGGCCGCGTCTGCCGATCCGCCGATCACCCAGCTCGGTAGGCCGATTCGGTGATCGTAGGCCGCGTTGTCGAGCTCGTGCGTGATGCCGAACAGGAGGACCGCGACCAGGACCTCAATCGCCGGGACCAACCAGAGATTGGTTCGCAGGGTCTCGCGCCGCCACAGCAGACTGAGGGGGACGCGGATCCTCATCGACCGGACGCGCGCCGATTCGCGCAACGGAACCCGCCACACAAGGACGGACGCGGTGGCAAGCCACGGCGCGGCCCAGTCGCTGACAGGGCGAGCGCGCGCGAAGGTTCGAGGCTCACGAGAGCGATGCTATCGGCCCCGGCGTGCGTTTGGGAGCGGTGGATCCCAAGAGCCACCAGCAGAGCTCGCCACTCGGTCCGCAACCCTACCGCCGCCGGTCCGGTGATTTCGGCGCTGAGCCGCTCGCTGGGTGGGCTTGGCATCCTTCGTGCCGCGCTTAGGCCCCTCGTCCGGAGAGCCCGTACGACCGCCTTCGACCGCGTCACCGACGCCGAGTCGCTGACGTCCGTCTGATGCACGTCATCGCCAGACCAAGACCTCCCGCTGCAGGTCACGCGCCGCCGGCGGCGTGGCGTCCACCACCGGCACCACGCCGGCGGGGCTCCGAGGACGTCACCTATGGGGCACGGCGACGCTCAAGCCCGACCCTGCACGAATGCGCGCTCTGGTCGATCACCGCGCAGAACTGCGCGCCCCTGCCGCCGGCCACCTCGGTGCGGTGCGAGACCTTGCCGGGGATCCGTCGCAGGCGTCGCATTCTCAGGATCCCGGCTGTCCGGCCGGTTGGACGCGGGCGCCGGTGCGCCGCCCTGGCTGCGGACGGTCCGCCGGTTGAACCAGTCACGGTCGACGACGGCGCACCTGGCCACGACGGGGCGATGGACCAGGTGCACACAGCCCGTGACTCGGACCGCCAGGTCCGACACGCACCTACTGACAGTACGGCAATGCACCGGTCCAGCAGTGTCCAGTTGTCGTCGCCACGTAGTTGATCTGCGCCGTGTAGCCGCCGTAGAAGTACACCAACGGCTTCGGGAGTTCCGCCGGGGGGCTTCCGATCACGGGAATCAGATTGCTTGTCTCGACCGTCTTGTAGTTGCTGGTGCTCGGACCCGGCGAGTAACTGACATAGGCCATGGGCTTGAGCTTCCCTGTCGTGCAGAAGACGGAGTAGCCGATGAATCCGTCGTCGTTGAGGCAGCTCGAGACCTCCATGCCGAGAGCCTCCTCGGTGTTGCTGAACACGGCCTGCGACCCCCCGCCGTAACCGAGAATCGAACCACTGGCGTTGTTCCACCGGTGGCCCTTGCCACGACCGTATTTATCACCCACCACGACGGCGGTCACGGTGCCGCCGGTGTCCACTGCCGCGGCGGTCAGGAGCCCAGAAAAGACCGTCCCCTCGACCAACCCCACGCGCCCACCGAGCGACGATGCACAGGTCGGCGAGTAGTGCTGCGTCTTAATGTCCAGCTGCCACACGCAAATGCCGTTGAGATCCACCCCTAAGACAGGAGAAGACTGGTCGGTGAACTGGACACCGTCCTCGTGCTTGTTGGTGCCCTTGAAGAACACGTTGTCCTGAAGGCTGTACGCGCCGGCTCCTTGCACCCCGTCGGCCTCGGTGCCTGCTTGCTGCAGGACTGGCTGGGCGCTGATCACGCTCACGGTAAACGGCGGCGCCGTATGGCGGTGCCCGGAACGCACCACAGACCCGCCGGCGATGCCCGAGAGCACCTCGGGATGAGGGAAGCGCGCGCGGACGAATGTGCTGGTATCACACGCGGTTCGCTTCCAACCCGTGGCGACGAACCGATAGCAGCCCACTTTGGCGGGCGGATGCGGTACGCGTCGACGCGTCAGCGGCGACGCGTACACACTCGTCGCCCGATTCGTTCCGGCGATACCAGCAACCGCATGCGCCGACGAGCCGTCCATTGCGGACAACCCGAACCCGGCGAGGGCGACCAACGGCACTGCGAGCACCCAGCGCATACCAGTCCTCCTTGACTGATCCTGATCGCGGCGACGCGACGGGGCACGTGACCAACAACACGACTACGTGTCCGATACCGAGAGGTCCCGACCGCGGCTCTCGGTTCGATTGTGCGCCCGCCAACGAACCGATATCAAGGTGACATACGGGCGGCTGAGCCCAGACGACGACGTCCCGGCGATCGGTTGCGTCGTCCTGCAACCCAGGCGCACGTCCCCGGCACCTGCGCCGTGGCGCCATCCGCCGATTGCCTTTCACCGCGCCTGACACTACGTTGCCACGGTGCGAGACGACCACGACGAAGCCCCGGTGATCGTCGTCGACGACCTCTGGGTCGATCGCGGGGGTCGCACCGTCCTCGCCGGGATTTCGCTCGGCATCGAGGCAGGTGCCGTCGCGGGGCTGCTCGGCCCGAGCGGCTGCGGGAAGTCGACGCTCATGCGCGCGATTATGGGCGTCCAAGTCATCACCGCCGGACGCGTGACCGTGCTTGGCGAGCCCGCCGGATCGCCGTCGCTGCGACGTCGCGTCGGGTACGTCACGCAGGCACCGTCGGTCTACGGCGACCTCACCGTATGGGACAACGTGCGCTTCTTCGCGGCCGTGCTGGGCTGCACGAAGTCGCGGATCGATGAGGTGATTCACGCAGTGGGGTTGGCCGGTCTCGAGGACCGCGTGGTCGACAATCTGTCGGGCGGGCAGCGCTCACGGGTCTCGCTGGCGACCGCCCTGGTCGGAGATCCCGAGGTGCTGATCTTGGACGAACCGACGGTCGGCCTTGATCCGGTGCTCAGGAAGGAGCTCTGGGGCCTGTTTCACCAGCTGGCCACGGAGGGCACCACACTGCTGATCTCAAGTCACGTAATGGACGAGGCCGCCGAGTGCACCTCGCTCATCCTCATGCGCGATGGCGCGGTATTGACGAAAACGACGCCGGGTCGGCTCCGCGCGGATACGGGGGAACGCGACCTGAGCGCCGCGTTTCTCGCGATGATCGAACGAGGCCCCAGGTGAGTTGGCGGATCACGTACGCCATCGGTCGCAGGGTGCTCTGGCAGATTCGGCGCGATCCCCGCACCATCGCGCTGCTGCTCGGCGTCCCGGTCGCCCTGCTCGTCCTGCTCCGATACGTGTTCGACGGGGAACCGTCGGTGTTCCAGTCGATTGGCGCGCCGATGTGCGGGTTGTTTCCGTTCATCATCATGTTCCTGATCACCTCGATCGCAATGCTGCGCGAACGCACGAGCGGAACGCTCGAGCGGCTCATGACGATGCCGATGACCAAGCTCGACCTGCTGCTCGGCTATGGCATCGCGTTCGGCGTGCTCGCGGCGATCCAGGCAATCGTCGTGTGCGCCACCGGGTTTCTCGTGCTCGGCTTGAACTCGGCCCACGGTGCGTGGCTGGTTGGCCTGCTGGCAATCTGCAACGCGATCTTGGGCATGGCGCTTGGACTATTGGCGAGCGCCTTCGCCCGGACCGAGTTCCAAGCAGTGCAGATGATGCCGGCAGTGATCATGCCGCAGCTGTTCTTGTGCGGCCTGTTCATCGCGCGCGACCAGATGGCCCACCTGCTCTATTGGTTTTCCTGGCTGCTACCGCTGACGTACGCCTACGACGCCCTCGCCCGAGCCACACGCCCGGGGCCGCTCGGAACACGGTTCGCGCTCGACGTCGCGGTAACCGTCGGCTCGATTTTGGCCGCACTGGCACTCGGTGCCGTCACGATGCGCCGGCGCACGGGCTAGGCGAGTGTCATCTCGGACGATTCGCCGGCGCCACCGGGAATCGCCACAGAGGGCTCCGGGGCCCGACACGGGTTTACCTGCGACCCCCAGCCGGCATGGCCGCTATTGGGCGTCCGGAGCCCGCCCGGCCGCGCCAAGCATCGGTGCCGGGCGCTGGCGCGTCGACCAGCCCGAATACACGGTGGAGCTGACGGGGCCCGACCGACGCCACCGGCGGTCTTGCGCCTAAGCGGATCCGCCCATGCCCCGGTACGGCGGCCCGGTCGGGACCACGCCGACCTGGCGCGCAGCCTCCTCCAGCTCACCGGCAAGGTGTCTGTCGTCCCGATTGATTTCCGCGTACTCATCCCACACGCACTGCAGTGCGTCGATCGCGCTCTGACATGCGTTGTTGACGAGGAGGTAGTTGCGCAGACGATTGAAACTCAGTCCGCGTCGCTTGGGCCACTCGGGATCGCGCGCCGCGTCACGGGCAAGCTCGCCGACGGCATCGTCCCGACCGCGCTGCCCAAGCAGGTAATCCGAAAACGCAATCGCCATCAATTCGTCCTTGGTTCTGGTTGATCTCGAGCGACCCGCCGCGGTGACGATCGGTGGGCGCCGCGTCAGCCTGTGCCGCGTCGGCAGGCACCGTCTGACCCGTCACAATCCACCTTACTCGCGGTCGTCCCGGGCGGTGCCGCAATCGCGGTGGACGCCACCCCCGTGGGCTGCACGGAGCCCGGTTCCGCACGATCAGCGACGTCAGCAGGTGATCGGGTTGTCGCGACCCGTCCGTGAACGGTCTCGCGTTGTCGCGGCGTCGCCCGCGGACGGGTCTCGCCGTCAACCGGGTCGCCGTCGCGACGGAGTAAACTGCGCCGGCACATGACTGCGATAGTGGTTCCGATCACCCGACCCGCCGGGATCGCGCCTGCCACGCGGACAACGCCCATGCCCGGCAACCGCCCGGCGTGCGCGGTGACCACCGCTCGCCCGCTCCCACCTGCGGGCCGCGTCCGTGAGCAGGTGGCTGGTGTCGGGCGCTAACCCGGAGGCCGTACCGGCCCTGGACCCGCGCCCACCGCTGCTCGAGTTCGACGGCGGTGAACTCCTCAACGGTCTGCGCGGCGCGTTGGCCTATCTGCACGCCAACGAAGAGCAAACGAACCAGCTCAACGTGTTTCCGGTACCGGATGGCGACACGGGTTCGAACATGTACATGACCATGCAGGCGGCGGTCGCGGCGGCAGAGGACGCGGGCGAGCCGACGAGCGTCTCGGCGGTGATGGACGCCGCCGCCCACGGCTCGCTCATGGGTGCACGGGGCAACAGCGGGGTGATTCTCTCGCAGGTCCTGCGTGGGTTGGCCCACGGACTCGACGGCCATCACCAGGCCACTGCGCCGTGTGTTGCCGCCGCCCTCGGGGCGGCGACGCGGGTCGCTGACGAGGCGGTGATCAACCCCATCGAAGGAACGATCCTGACCGTCGTTCGCGACTGCGCCGCCGCCATGCGTGCGGCTGCGGCGCAGTCGGCGGACTTGCGGATCATCCTGGCCCGTGGCGTGCATGAGGCGCATGCCGCCGTCGCCCGCACGACCGACCAACTGCCAGTACTGCGCGACGCGGCGGTCGTCGACGCCGGCGGCTTCGGATT
The DNA here is from genome assembly GCA_017882585.1 of Thermoleophilia bacterium. GTDB lineage: Bacteria > Actinomycetota > Thermoleophilia > Miltoncostaeales > Miltoncostaeaceae > CAITWD01. The sequence goes on along the minus strand of JADGPF010000045.1, from coordinate 11,830 downwards.
CGCGGTGATCCTCAGTGGGTTCGCCCGCGCCGTGGTCGGGCTCGATCTCGGCGAACCGCAAGGATCCGCCGATACGGACCACCGGCGGTCACCGCGGCTGCGCGCACCGGGAGATCCGCAGGAGCCATCCGGGAACCCTGCGCCCCTGCGCGGCGCGGCGGCGATCGCCGAGCCCGTCGAGTCCTGGGGATGTTGCACCGAGTTTGTCGTGGAGGGCCCGGAGAGCGACGACGTCGCGCTGCGCGACGCGCTGTCGGGACATGGTGACTCGCTGCTCGTGGTCGGTGGCGCGCCGTATACGCGCGTCCACGTCCACACCGACGCGCCGGACGAGGTCATCGCAATCGCCTCGCGATACGGCCGCGTCGGGGAGCTCAAGATCGAGGATATGTCGGCGCAGCACCGGGCGGTCCGTGACCACGCGGGTGCCCGAGCGCGCGGTCGGGCTGCCGGGCGTCGCCGTGTCGCAGTCGTCGCGGTTGCATCCGGCGGCGGTTTCCACGACATCCTCGCGAGCCTCGGAGCGGATCAGATCGTCGAAGGTGGGCACACGATGAACCCGTCGACCGAAGACCTGATGCGCGCCGTCCGCGACGCCAACGCCGACGCGGTGATCCTGCTTCCCAACAACGACAACATCATTCTCACCGCACGGCAGGTTCATGTCCTCGCCGGTGATGTCGATATCCGCGTCGTCCCGACGCGTACCCTGCCACAGGGGATCAGCGCGCTGCTGTGCTGGGACCGCGATCACCCGATTGACGCGGTCATCACACGGATGCAATCCGCCGCGCAACAGGTGCGCACGGTGGAGATCACCCGTGCCGTCCGCGCCAGCAGGCTTGATGGCCGCGAGATCCTCGCCGACGACGTGCTGGCGCTCATGGATGGGGAACTCGCCCAGGTCGGGAGCGATGAGAGGACGGTGATCGAGGAGCTGATGGCGAGCCTCCCGGACCCACCCGAGGTCGTCACCGTCTATCGTGGTGCCGCAACGACCGAGCAGGCGGCGCACCTGCTGGTGGTGACGCTGCAATTGTCCTACCCGACCGTCGCGTTCGAGCTGCAGGACGGCGGTCAGCCCCATTACCCCTACGTGCTGTCGCTGGAGTAGTCGGGTGATTCACCTGGTCACCGATAGCACCGCCGATTTTACCGCCGCCGAAGCGGCGTCGCTCGGCGTGCATGTCGTGCCGCTGACGGTCCGGTTCGGCGACGCGCAGTTTCGAGACGGGGTCGACCTGCAGCCGGACGAGTTCTATCGGCTCTTGGCCGACGCGCCCGAGAACCCATCGACATCACAGCCGTCGCCGCGGGCGTTCGCCGCGGTCTACCAGGCGTTGCTGGACACGCCCGACGACCAGGTCATCAGTGTGCACATCTCGCGCAAGCTCAGCGGCACGCTCCAATCGGCGCTCGTCGCCGCGCGCGACGTCGATCCGTCCCGGATCTACCCGGTCGACAGCGAATCGGTCACGGTCGGCCTCCAGCTGCTGGTCGAAGCCGCATGCCGGGACATCGCCGCCGGGGCCGATGTCGCGACGGTCATCGCGAACCTCGCCGACCGTCGCGCCCGGACGCGGATCTACTTCCTGCTCGACACCTTGACCTACCTGCACCGCGGCGGGCGGATCGGCCGGGCACAGGCATTTGTCGGCGGTGTGCTCAAGGTCAAGCCGGTGCTGTCACTCCAGGACGGAGAGGTGCAGCCGCAGTCACGCGTCCGTAGTCGGCAGCAGGGCCTCGACGCGCTGATCGATCTGATCCGCGCCACCGGAGACCTCGAGGACCTGAGGATTGTCCACGCAGCCGCACCCAGGCTTGGGGTGGAGCTGCGAGAACGCGTACGGGCGGTCGTCCCGGATCTCGACGCAGACATCGTCGATCTCGGCCCGGTCGTGGGGACCTATTCCGGTCCGAACGCGGTCGGCGTTGCGTGTATGGCCGCGGTCGGTGCACCCGGGGGCGAGTGATCGCGAGATGGCCTCACCGCGCAGTCCGCGACTGAGTCGATCAGCGCGCGATGAGGGCGTCGGTGAGGCCGTCGATCCCGGCGAGGTTACTGGCGAGGTCGGCGCGGAGGTCGTACCGGTGGGCCAGCGCATCCGGAGCCACATAGCTCACGATCGTCTGACCGTCGTTGTCCCAGATCACGACCTTGAGCGGGAGATCAAGCGCCGCCAGCGGAGCGGCATCCATCACCGGGGTGCCAGCGACGGGGCTGCCGAAGATCACCAGCGTCGTGCTGCGAAGCTCGAGTCCCACTCGGCGCGCCTCTTCGCGCTGATCAATCACCGCGAACAGCGTCAGGCCCTTGTCGCTGATGATCTCGACCAGGCGCGCGACGGTCTCGCGCACCGGCCGAGGGCTCTGTTTGGTCACGATCGCCGCTTCGCTGCGCTTCGGCACGGAACCGGACATACGCGCTCCTCCTTGCCGACCAGATCGCCGCGGCTGGCGAGCGCTTGCCCGCATCGTGGTGGGGTCGGCGACCCACGACGCGCCAAGACATCAAGTCTAACGCGTGATCGAGCGCGGTCCCGCTCACGGTGCGGCCTGCGCCGGGGCGTCCCCGAGTGCGCACCGCATGCCAGACGCGCCCGCCACGAAGTAACGCGCGGGTCTCTATGCGCGTGAGGTCACATGTGCAATGGTGTCGGCCGAATACGACGGCGCCGGGGTTAATACGTGACGGGCACAAGTGGCTGGCGCGGCCTCTTGGCATCGATCTTGACCGGACTGGTCGTGACCGCGGCGGTCTCGCTCGCTGCCGACGCCGCCGTGGCACCGGCGTGGCATGCCCAGACCATGCCGGGCAACGCGGCCGTCAGCGTGTCGTGTGCGACGACCAGGGCGTGCCAGGCGGTCGGCCAAGCGGGCCACGGGAAGACGTTCGCCGCCGCGTGGAACGGACGCCGCTGGACGCACGAGTCGCCCCCATCACCGGTGAACTCCGCACTCGCGGGGGTTTCATGCGTCAGCGCAACGCGATGCGAGGCGGTCGGCGAGAGCCACAACGCAACGGGCGGCGTCCTCGCCGAGGGATGGACCGGGCGCCATTGGGCCGTCCAGGCCGCGACGAGCCACGCATACTGGACCTTGCAGGGGGTCTCGTGCGTGTCGTCGACGTTCTGCGTCGCGGTCGGTCGACGCGAGCCGGGACCCGTCGGGACCGGCTCATCCCAATCACTCGTCGAAGGCTGGAATGGCCATCGATGGGCGCAACTGTCGGCGCCCTCGGCGCCGAACGACGAGCTCATCAGCGTGTCCTACACGGCGCCGAGCTTCTGTGTGGCCGTCGGCGCAAGCGGCGGTTTGACCCACACTCTTGTCGAGCAGTGGAACGGTCGCTCATGGGCCCGCGGGACCGCCCCGGGCCCGGCCGGCGAGTTCCTGACCGGTGTGTCGTGCCCGTCGGCGACCCAGTGCATCGCGGTGGGCGGCGACCAGACCAACGACAGCAAGGTGGTGCTCATCGACCGCTTACAGGCCGGGCACTGGACCCGGCAGGTCGGAGCGGGCTCACAGAACGGGTTCCTGCGGGGCGTGTCCTGTCCGACCACGCGGTGGTGTGTCACCGTCGGAAGCGCCTTCGTCGCCAGCGGCAGCACCTATCCGGGGCTCGTCGAACGCTGGAACGGCAGTACGTGGACCCGCCAACTTCTCCAACCCGGCGCTGGCTATGTGGAGTCCCTGTACGGCGCGTCGTGCCGGTCGTCGTCGTTCTGCGAAGTCGTTGGCGGTGCTCCTCGCGGAGCCGAGGGCTGGCGCTGACGATTCTGCACGGTGCCCGGCACGCCGGCGCCGGGGCCGTCGAGGAAATCTGCGCGGTCGTTACGCGGGGGAGTTGCTACGTTGGCCCCACGGAGTGGGCCATATGGATGGGGGAGTATCCATGCGAATCGGAGTGCTCGGTACGGGGGTGGTCGGCCAGACGCTTGGTAGCGGGCTGGTCGGGCTCGGCCACGAGGTCATCCTCGGCGCGCGTGACGCCAACAACCCGAAAGCGGTCGAGTGGGCCGCCGGTGCCGGTGAGCGGGCGTCGACAGGAACGTTCGCCGACGCGGCCGAGTTCGCCGAGCTGATCGTACTCGCGACCCTGTGGGAAGGCACGGAGAATGCGCTGTCGCTTGCCGGTCACGACCGGTTTGCGGGCAAGACGGTGATCGACACAACCAACCCGCTCGTGTTCGGCGACGCGGTTCCGTCGCTCGCGCTCGGGTGGAACGACTCCGCCGGCGAGCAGGTCCAACGCTGGCTGCCCGACGCCCAGGTCGTCAAGGCGTTCAACATCGTCGGCGCTCCTCACATGGTGCATCCGGCCCTGCCGGGAGGATCCCCGGACATGTTCATTGCCGGCGACGACGAGACGGCCAAAGCCGCGGTCACCGACATCCTGACGGCATTCGGGTGGTCGACGATCGACATCGGCGGCATCGCGGGGTCCCGCCTGCTCGAACCGCTCTGCATCCTCTGGGTCCTCTATGGCGCGCAAACCGGGACGTGGAACCACGCCTTCAAGCTCCTGCGGTGACGTCCACTCCTTGCCGGCGCCCGGGGCTGCGGTGAACCCGCTCGGGTGGCGCGCGGCACCGCACCTCGCGCTGGGGCCCTCACGCCGCCACCGCGCGGGAGCACGTGACGGGCATCCCCCTTCGAACCGGACGTCCCGCCGTGACGATTACGGACGCGCCGGCGCGGCGACCTCAGACAGCCGGCGTATCAGAAAGCGCCGCTCGCGCTCGTTGCCCGCGAGATCGATTGCGCGTCGGTAGGCCTCGGCGGCCTCGTCCCGTCGGCCCAGCCGGCGAAGGAGATCTGCCTGGGTGGCGGCGAGCAGGCGGTAGTCGCGCAGCGCGCCGCTGTCCGCCAACCCGTCAACCAGCCGAAGCCCAGCTTGGGGGCCGTCGGCCATCGCGACCGCCACGGCGCGATTGAGTTCCACGACTGGCGACCCGGTCATCCGGCCGAGTTCGCCGTAGAGCCCCGCGATCTGCGCCCAGTCGGTCGCGGCCGCGTCAGCTGCCGTGGCGTGGCACGCCGCGATTGCGGCCTGTGTCTGGTAGGGGCCGGGCCGGCCGAGCCGCAGCGCCCGATCGAGCACGGTCTCCGCCTCGGTGATCGCCGCGGCATTCCAGCGGGTGCGGTCCTGTTCATCGAGCGGGACCAGGTCACCCGATGCGTCGACGCGGCCGGCGCGGCGCGAATCGTGGAACAACAACAACGCCAGCAGCCCGAGGACCTCGGGCTCGTCGGGCATGAGCTCGGTGAGCGTGCGGCCCAACCGGGTCGCTTCATCGCACAGCCCGGCGCGCACGAGATCCGCTCCGGTACTCGCCTCATACCCCTCGTTGAACAACAGGTAGATGACGGCGAGTACGCCGGTTGTCCGTTCGGCGAGCAGGTGCGCCGGGGGGACGCGATAGGGAATCCCGGTGTGGGCGATCTTCGCCTTCGCGCGCACGAGGCGTTTGGCCATTGTCGCGTCCGTGACGAGGAAGGCTCGAGCTATTTCACTGGTCGTCAGGCCGGCGAGCGACCGGAGCGTGAGAGCGACCCGCGCATCCAGCGCGAGCGCCGGATGGCAGCACGTGAAAATCAACCGCAGCCGATCGTCGACGATCCCGCTCTCGTCGGGGTCAGGGGTGTCGGGACCCGGCATCATCGCAGCCAAATCGCGCAGTTTCTGCCTGCCCATGGCGGCGCGGCGCAAGCGGTCGATCGCCCGGTTGAGCGCTGTCGCCGTGAGCCATCCCCCGGGGGACGCGGGGATGCCGTCCCGTCGCCAGCGCTCGACCGCAATGACGAAGGCTTCCTGGGCGCTGTCCTCGGCAAGGTCCCAGTCACCGGTGCGCCGAATGAGCGTCGCAACGACACGTCCCCATTCCCGGTGGAACACCTCGGTGACCTCGGCCTCGAACGGTGTCGTCACATCGGCCAAATGGGGCGTACCTCGATCGATCCGACCCGGGCCCCGGGAATCTTCGCGGCGATCTCGATCGCCTCATCGAGATCCGCGCAGTCCACCAGGAAGTATCCGCCGATCTGCTCCTTGGTCTCTGCGTACGGGCCGTCCGAGAGCAGGACCTCGCCGCTACGCACCTTGACCGTCGTGGCGTCGGCGGTCGGTCGGAGTCGTTCGCCGCCGGCCAGCACACCGCGAGCGGCCATTTCTTCGGCGAAGACGCCGTACTCAGCCAGCATCGCCTCCCCATCCTCCTGGTTGAGCGTTGCAACCTGGTCTTCGTCCGAGCAGATCAGCAGCAGGTACTTCATGACACGTCCTCCATTGTCGTTGGGCATGATCTCAACGAACGAGCATCGGCGATATGGACAGCTGAAGGCGACAGTTCGCGCACCACCCCCATTGTGCAACGGTCCGGCGCCCCGTGTGGCGGATCTCGCCCCGGCAACGCGACGACGCGCGGATGTCACCTCACGCGGCGGTACCGAGTTCGTGTCCGCGGTTCGCACACGCCGTCCGACGGCGACTGACACCGGCATCTCAGACCGGACAGCGGCGACGCACAGGCAGGGCCGGGAGCAGGACGACGACCAGCGTCGCCCCACCCGGCAGCGCAATCAGGCCGGCGAGGATCGCGATGCCGAATTTGGGGGCAACGTCGCTGGAGGGGCTCGCCCGCTCCGCGACCGACACGACGCCCCAGAACGTGGTCCAGATCACGATGAGCCCGGCGATCACGCCGATGGTCAGTCTTCGTCGCATTCACGCGCCTTCCACCGAGGGGACCCAGATTGGGACCGGCTCGCCGGGATGCCCGCTCAGACCACCCCGTGGCGCTCTCGTGACCGTTGTCGTTCCGCGATTGCGCGCCAACGTCACACCCCGCCGACGACCGTCGGCCGTGCGGGTCAGCCAACCGCCCGCATGCGATTGTTGCGGGCATCGTGGGTGAGCTCGGCCAGTCCGAGTTCCTCCAGGAGCGGCGGAAGGTACATGCCGAACCGGCCTCGGTACCCCTTGCGCAACCCGTACCAGCCACCGACCGGGTTGTCTGCGGCCCGACCCCATGCCTCTACGGTCCCGTCCGGGGCCGGCTTCTGCTCGTCGGCCGCGCCGAGGGGAACCCAATCGCCCTGCTGGGTCAGCCAGGCATGAAGGTCGTCGATGGCGCGGAGGTCGTACTTGAGTGTCGTGGACCCGACCTGGCAGATGAGGGTCGGCGGGTCCGCACCCTCATCGGTGTACATGGTGTATTCCGACTTGCCGGGTGGCGTCTTGAGCACCCAGGGGTCGTCCTTCGTGCCGGCGGCCATCAGCGGTCTCCTTCGTCGATCGCGTGGACAAGATGCGGGATGAGCGTCGCCCAGCCAGCGCGGTTGCGGTCGCGCCACACGCCGGCCGAAGCGCCGAGGCGCTCCCAGCCGCGGTGCTCGATCTCAACCCGCGTGAGTTGGTCCGCCACGGGCACGAAGCGCACGTGAACATCGGTGGCGTCGACCGGATCGCGCCGGAGGTGCCAAGTGTAGGCGAGGCCGTTCGGCGGATCCCACGCGGTAATCCGGCCCCACTCGTGCTCGGTGCCGTCGGCGCATCGCTCGAAGATACGACCGCCGGTGGCGCCTTCCAAGATGACGGCTTGGGGGTGCCCTGACACGGTGTGGTCGGCGGGCCACCACGCCCCGATCCGCGCCGTCCACATCTCAAAGGCGTGCCGGTACGGGCACGCCACGGAGAACGCAATCGTGATCGGGTCGATCACTGCGGCGCGTGCGAAGCGGTGTTCTCGGCCAGCAGGCGAAACCGGACCGCCGCCTCGCCCCACACACGCTCGAGATAGGCCTGCACGACCTGCAGCCCCTCATCTTCGAGGTGGTAGATCCGTCGGTTGCCGTCCGCATACTCGGCGACCAAGCCCGCATTCTTGAGCAGCTTGAGGTGGCGCGAAACCGCCGGACGACTGATCGGAAGCGCCGCGGCAATCTCGTGCACGGCCTTGTCGCCGTCGCTGAGCTGCCGCAGGATCTCACGGCGCGTCCCGTCACCGATCGCCTCAAACGGATCTCCGACAGGATGGGCCGCGACGATCGTCACGCCGCTGCGCCCGGTCGCGGGACGATCGCTGTGGGCTCGGTAACCATTCCGCTACCGTAACACGCCGGTTACCATTCGATCAGGCTGGTCCCGCTCGCGCTGCCCTCGTGCCGCTGGCGCGGGTCGTCCCGCCGATCTCGTCGCGAGATCGCCGCATTCGTGTAGACATGTCCGCGCGCCTTCGGTCAGGGGACTCCGGCGACCTCGTCGCCCCCGCGCCGAGGTCGACAGACACACGGCGCACCGCCCGGGCCCCCCTCGCGTGCGCCCCGGTGTGTGCGGACCGCACCGCCCGGGCAGGATTCACCCGGACCGCTTCGAAAGGCCGATCATGATTTCCGAGGCATTGCGCGAAGCGATCCGCGAAGCACGGGGCGAGGCGGCCCCGTTCGTCGCCTTGGCGATGGTTGGGTTCGTCGCGCTCGCCCTCGTGAGCCAGAGCGCCAACTGGCAGCTGACCCACGGTATCGGCTGGTGGTTTTGGCTGATTGCCGCCGTCCCATACGGCGCGCTCGCGCTGACGTTCGCCATGGGGCTCGGCCAGAACCGTACCTTCGAGCAACGCCGAGCGGTTGTGACCGGGCTACTCGGGATCATTGTCAGCCTGACCGTCGTCGAGACGGCGCTCTTGATCGCATCGCTGGTGGAGTCGTCCAACCTGAGAATCAGCGGACCTCAGCTGTTGATGAGCGCCGTCGTGCTGTGGGTCTCGAACATCATCGCGTTCGGGCTCGCATTCTGGGAGCTCGATTGCGGCGGTCCGGTCCGCCGCGCCCTCGCCGAACGGCGCGTGACTCCGGACATTCAGTTCCCCCAGGACGAGAACCCGACGCTCGCTCGCCCCGGGTGGACCCCTCACCTGCTGGACTATCTCTACCTGTCGACAACCAACTCGATCGCGTTCAGCCCGACCGACGCCATGCCGCTGACCCGTCCCGCCAAGGCCCTGATGACGATCGAGTCGGCGGTATCGATCGTCGCCGTGCTGTTCATCGCCGCGCGCGCGGTCAACATCTTGCACCCATAGCGGGGCCGTGGCGCCGCGCTCGGTCGCCATTGCCCGCCGTTTGCCCGAATTCCGCAGCGCAAATAGGATGACCGGCCGACAGGTACCTCCGCGTCCCACCCGGTCGTCCCACACATGGCTGCACTCCTGTATCGCTTAGGCGGTTGGGTTGCGCGTCACCGCATGGCGGTGATCGTCGTATGGATCGCTGGGCTCGTCGCCGTCGGGGCGGTCGTGTCGCAGGTGGGCGCGGCGACGACCAATGATCTGCAGCTGCCCGGAACCGACAGCCAGCGGGCCACCGACGTCCTGGCCGCGCGCTTTCCACCGCAGCAAAACGGCAAGAGCCCGATCGTCTTCTACGACGCTGCGCATGCGCTGACCGAATCCGCCCAGAAGGCGGCGGTCGCACACGCCATCACGGATATCAGCAAGGTGCCGCACGTCGTCAGCGCGGTGAGCCCGTATACCCAGCAAGGCGCATCGCAGCTATCGAAAGACGGCCACACGGCGTTCACGCCCGTGCTGCTCGATGTCGGCGCCGCGGATCTGACCGCCGCCGAGGCCCAGGCCGTCCTCACGGCTGCCCAGGGGCCGGCCGGGGCTGCGGGGATCGAGGTGTCGGCGGGCGGCAACATCGGCAGCGTCCTGTCAACCCCGCAGACCGAAAGCAGCGAGATCGTCGGCATCGTGGCGGCGATGATCATCCTGACCTTCGCGTTTGGCACGCTCGTGGCGATGGGCATGCCGATCATCAGTGCGGTGATCGGCCTGGTCCTCGGTCTGTCGCTGATCGGGCTGCTCGGCCACCTGGTCAATGTCCCAACGATCGGTCCGACCGTCGCGACGATGATCGGGCTCGGCGTGGGCATCGACTATGCGCTGTTCTTGGTCAACAAGTACCGCAAGCTGCTCGACGAGGGTGCCGAGGTCAACGAGGGCGTCGCCCGCACGGTCGCCACGACCGGTAGCGCGATCGTGTTCGCCGGCGGCACCGTCGTGATCGCCCTCATCTCCCTCGCCGTCGCCGGCATCCCGCTGGTCAGTTCGATGGGCTATTCGGCGGCCGTCGCGGTCGCCACGGCGGTGCTGGCCGCCATCACGTTCCTGCCCGCGGTGCTCGCGCTGCTCGGCCGTCGCATCGAACGCCTACGGCTTCCGGCCGCCATCAGGCGGCCAAAGAATCAGTCGGGCACGGGCATATGGGACCGCTGGGCGGCGTGGGTAACCGGGCACCCCTGGATCGCCGTCGGCATCACGGCACTCGTATTGACTCCCCTGTTGATCCCGGTGGCGTCGCTGCACCTCGGTCAAGAGGACGTCGGCGCGACCCCCACCTCCACCACCGAGCGCGTCGCCTACGACCGCATCGACGCCGGGTTCGGCCCCGGCTACAACGGCCCATTCCTGATCGCAGTCAGAATGCTGACCCCGGCGACGGCAGACCCCGCAGTCGTCGCGCAGGAGAACCAGCTCATGGCCCTTCAGGCGCAGCTCGAAAGCGAGCAGGCCTACGGCCAGGCGCAGGCCGCATCCCTCCGGCGCCAGGCCGACTCGCTCAAGCAGCAGCAGGCCATACTCGAGGCCGAGGCCGCCGCGCTCGAGCGCCAAGCGGCCTACCTGACCGCGCAGGCCGCGTACCTGCAAAGCCAGCGCGCGTCGCTGCGACGTCAGGCAGCGGCGCTACGTGCCGAGGCGCAGCACCTGCTCGCGCAGCTCCCAAACTCGGGCGCAATCATCACGCGCCTGCTCAAAGACGCCGCCACGTACGCCGATCAGGCCGCCGCCGATCGGGCGAAGGTGCAGCAGCTGCGCGCTGAGCTCGCCGCGACCGGCGATCAGGCGCGACGGCGCGAGATCCTGCGTGAGATTGCCGAGCTCAACCTCGCCGGACACAACGCCGCACAAAAGGCCGCCGCGGCAAAGGCCAAGGCCGCGTCGTTCACGCCGGGGGCGATCGTGGCCGAGGCTCGCTCGCTGCGCAACCAAGCCGCCGGGCTGCTCGCCCAAGCCAAGCGCCTGGCGGCCCAGGAGGCGACACTCGTCCGCCAGGCTGCCTACCTCAAGCAACGCGAGGGCGTGCTTGCCGCCCAGGGCGCTTCGCTCCAGCGGCAGGCGGCGGCCCTCCAGGCCCAGGAGGCGCAGCTCGCCGAACTCCAAAGAACGGCCGCCGCCCAACAGCAGCAGGCCGAGGCACTCAAGGCCCAACTCACGGCAGAGCTGACCAAGGCGGGCGGCGACGACCGGGGCACCGACCCGCGCCTGGTCAAACTTCAGGATGCGCTGACCGCGACGGCAGGCGTCCAGGTCGTCTCGCCGCCGCAGATCAACTCCGGCGGCGACGCGGTCGTCTACACGCTCGTGCCGACGACCGCGCCCTCGGCGATCCCGACCGCAGACCTGGTCGGCACGATCCGCGGTTCGGTCGTCCCCACCGCGATCGCCGGACAGGCCATGCAGGTCTACGTGGGTGGATCGACCGCGTCCAACGTTGATCTCGCGTCAGAAATCGGCGCGCGGCTGCCGCTGGTGATCCTGGTCGTGCTCACCCTCAGCTTTATCGTCCTACTGGTCGCGTTCCACTCGCTGGCCGTCCCGCTCCAGGCCGCACTGACGAACCTCGTCTGCGTCGCGGCGGCATTCGGGGTGATGACCGCCGCGTTCCAATGGGGTTGGGGCATCAACATCTTCCACGTCGATACGCCGAGCTCGACGGTGCCGATCGCCAGCTACGTACCGCTGATGATGTTCGCCGTGCTGTTCGGGCT
>JADGPF010000044.1 GCA_017882585.1 Thermoleophilia bacterium | reverse complement strand
TGGGCGGCCATATGCCGGTGCGCGGCGTCCCGCCGGTTCGTGCCGAGTGGGTGGTATTCGGACGGTGTGCCGGCCCCGGCGCTTTAACTCTGTTAAACCGTGGGAATTCTGGTAATACTCGCGGAGCGCGGCAGCGCCTGTGCCGGCACGGCGGCGGGACTGATGTTGATGAGGTGCGAGGCGGGACAGTGACTGCGGGGATGTTGCAGATCAGCAGCGGAATCATCGGCGTGGCCGCGTGGTGACCCGCGCGGTGGATGCACCGGGCCCGGCCATGCGCCGCCGCCGTGTGCGCGCGAATGGGGCGGGGACCTCGCTGAGCCTCGGCATCGCCGTGGTCTACTTGAGCCTGATCGTGCTCATCCCGCTTGCGGCGCTCGCCTGGAAGGCCGTCGGCGGGGGCTGGTCACAGTTCTGGACTGCCGTGACCTCGCCGGAAGCGGTGGCAGCGCTGCGGTTGACGTTCGAGGTCACCGGTGCTGCCGTCGCGATCAACGCGGTCATGGGGACGCTGATCGCCTGGGTGCTCGTCCGTGACGCGTTTCCTGGTCGCGCGGTCGTCGACGTACTGTTGGACCTGCCATTCGCGCTCCCCACGATCGTCGCGGGACTGACGCTCCTGTCCCTGTATGGCGTCAACGGCCCGCTCGGCGTGAACATCGCCTACACCAAGGCGGGGATCGTGCTGGCCTTGATGTTCGTGACGCTGCCGTTCTCCGTGCGCGCGGTCCAGCCGGTGCTCGCCGCGCTCGATCGCGATATGGAAGACGCCGCAGCGACGTTGGGCGCCGGACCGTTCATGATCGCCCGCCGCGTCGTCCTGCCAAACCTGGCGCCGGCGATTCTCTCCGGGATCGGGCTGGCGTTCAGCCGTGCAATCGGAGAATTCGGCGCCGTGGTGCTCATTGCTGGGAACCTCCCGTTCAAGACCGAGACGGCGTCCGTCTATATCTTCGGCCAGATCGAGAACGACAACGCCCAGGGCGCGGCCGCCGCCGCGCTGGTCCTGCTGGTGGCATCGCTGGTGCTGCTGGTCATCTTCGGGTTCCTCGAATCGCGGGTGACTCGCCATGAAGGCTAAGTTCGGACTCCGGGCGATCGCCGGGGTCTACCTGACGCTCGTGCTGGTGGGTCCCCTGGTGATCGTGTTCTGGAGCGCGTTCCGGCACGGTGTCGGGCCCGTCTGGGATGCGATCAGCTCGCCTGACGCGGTGGCGGCTCTGAAGCTCACCTTGCTCACGGCGGCAATCGCGGTGCCGGCCAACACGATCTTCGGGATTCTGGCGGCACTCGTGCTCGCCCGGCGTCGGTTTCCCGGACGCCGCGCCTTCAGCGCGCTGATCGACCTTCCGCTGGCGCTGTCACCCGTCGTGGTGGGTCTGGCGCTGGTGCTCGTGTGGGGCCGCGCCGGATGGTTCGGGCCGTGGGCGATCAACCACGGCGTGAGCGTGATCTTCTCGACCCCGGGCATCGTGTTGGCGACGATGGTCGTCTCGCTGCCGTTCGTCACCCGCGAGCTGGTCCCCGTCCTGCGGGAGCTCGGTATCGAGCAGCAAGAGGCCGCTGCGACGCTGGGGGCCAACCCGCTGCAGATCGTGTGGCGCATCACCCTGCCGGCGGTTCGATACGGGCTCATCTACGGCGTCGTGCTGACGACCGCCCGGGTGATTGGGGAGTTTGGCGCCGTCGCCGTGGTATCGGGCAACATCGCCGGCCAGTCGCAGACGATGACGCTCTACGTCGAGGACCGGTTCCAGGAGTTCGACCTCGTCGGCGCGTATTCGGCATCGGTCCTGCTCGCCTGTATCTCGATCGCCACGGTCGTGGTACTGCGCCTGCTCAACCGCCGAGGAGTCCAATGACGATCCAGGTGCGTGATATCTCCAAGCAGTTCGACCGCCACGTCGCCCTGGACCGGGTCTCGCTCGAGGTTCCGCGCGGGTCCCTGACCGCGCTCCTGGGCCCGAGCGGCAGCGGCAAGTCGACGTTGCTGCGCATCATCGCCGGGCTGGAGACGCCCGACGCTGGGCGCATCTGGATCGACGGCAGCGATGTGACTGGGGTGCGTCCCCAGCGTCGCGGGATCGGCTTCGTGTTCCAGCACTACGCCGCGTTCAAACACATGACCGTCCGCAACAACATCGGGTTCGGGCTCTCGGTGCGGCGTCGCCCAAAGGCCGAGATCCGCGCGCGCGTGGATGAACTGCTCGCGATCGTCCAACTGGAGGGACTCGGCGATCGCTACCCGAGTCAGCTCTCCGGAGGTCAGCGTCAGCGCATGGCACTCGCCCGCGCGCTGGCTGTCGACCCCGCGGTACTGCTGCTCGACGAGCCGTTCGGTGCGCTCGACGCGCGGGTGCGGGGGGAACTGCGCCGGTGGCTGCGGCGCCTGCATGAGCAGACCGAGGTGACCACCGTGCTCGTCACCCACGATCAGGAAGAGGCAATGGAGGTCGCCGACCGAATCGCCGTCATGGATCACGCGCAGATTCGCCAGGTCGGGCCCCCGCGAGAACTCTACGACGACCCCAGCAACCCGTTCGTGATGGAGTTCTTCGGGACGGTCAACCGCGTCGGTGATGCGTTCGTCCGTCCCCACGACCTCAAGTTGCACCGGTCGCCGAATGGCGCGACACAGACCGCGACCGTCGAACGGCTCGTGCATCTGGGGTTCGTCGTGCGCGCCGATCTCGTGAAAGACGACGGCCAGGCGCTGACCGCACAGCTCACCGCTGACGAGGCCGAGCACCTCGGCCTCGAAGTCGGCGACAACGTGTTTGTGGCGGCACGCCGCGAGCGGGTATTCCTCGAGGGCGAGGGCATCTAGGGGGTGTCGGGCGCAGGCAGCCGGGGCGGGCGCTACCGGTCGATCGGCCCTCGCTGCCCCAGGTCACCGCGGTTGGGCCTAGGATTACGAGCAGTGACCCGTCCCGGCAGAAGGTGGTCCGGCGGGTGCTGACGCATCTGCGCGACACGAGGCACGGAACCCGGCGGCGGTTGAGCCGATGAGAAAAGGCGGATTAATGCGGAACGCACGACGGCTGGTGTGGGCAGTACCGCTCGTAGGCGCGGCCCTCCTGACGACGGCGGCCTGTGGATCGAGCTCGTCGAGCACGACCAAGAGCAGCACGACCAGCACGACCAGCACGACCAGCACGAGTTCACAGACAGCCGCAAACGCGCAGCTGTGCTCGGCGGCATCTGGCCTCCAGTCAGCCATTTCCGGCATGAATGGACTGACGTCGTCAACGTCGATCACCCAGTTCGCCAGCGCAACCGGGGGCGTGGCGACCGCGTGGGCTGCACTTCAAACGGCGGCCGTCGAGGTGAAGGGCATCGACACGACCGAGCTGGGCAACGCCGTCAACACGTTCGAGTCGACGATGCAGTCGCTGCCGGGCAAGGGCCTGTCGTTCAGCCAGGACATTCAGAGCGCGAAGGCGGCGATCGTACCGGTCGAACAGGCCGCCAAGAGTATCGCCCCCAACTGCGGGACGACATCAACAACGAGCACCTCGTCCGGCTCTTAGTGCGGGCGTAGCAATCGCCGGCGCGAGGGGCCGTTCGGCCCCTGTGCCGGCCGGACCGCGCTGGCGGACGATCCGACGGTGGGATTGCACGGGCCCGGAATGGGCCGTCGTCCGCGCCCGACCGCCGCCGCGATGAGATAGCCGGGACATCCGGCCGCTCCGGGTCCCTACGGCTTCGGTGGTCTCGCGGCGACGGGCGGCGCGAGCCGCGCCCGACGGCACCGTCCGGCCAAAAATAGAACTATTTTCAAGGTTTTCGGGCAATAGCGGCGGCGTCCGCCCTTGCGGAGCACAAGCGTCGCTATAAACTCAATAAATCAGATGCACTTAATGGTGCTTGCCACCAGTAAGCCTGCGATGGGCAGCATATGGCCGACTCTTCACTAGCGATACTCCACCGTGCGGGCCCGTTGACGACGGCCGAGGCGGCATGCGCGCCGCCGATGAGACCGACGACCGATATTCACCAGCACCTCTGGCCCGAGGAGCTACTTGCCGCCCTGTCGCGCCGTGCGGGGGCGCCGCGGTTGGTGCGACAGGGCGGCGTGTGGGAGCTGTCGGCCCGTGGCGAGCCGGCCTGCGTGGTCGATCCGGCTGACCACGATCCCGTCCGACGCGCAGATCATGCCGCCGCCGACGGCATCGAACGCATCGTCATCGCTCCATCGTGCCCGGTCGGGATCGAGGCATTGTCCGAGGGCGAGGCGGCGCCGCTCTTGGACGCCTACCACACCGGCGTCGCGCGTCTCGGCACTCCGTTTCGCGCCTGGGCAGCTGCGAGTCTGGCCGATCCCGATCCCCAGCTGCTCGGCGCCTGCCTGTCGGACGGATTCGTCGGGCTGTGCCTACCTGCCGGCGCGTTCGCGGGGCCTGGGCAGACGTGGGTCGTGGCGCCGCTGCTCGAGGTGTTGACGGCCCGGTCGGCTCCGCTGCTGATCCATCCGGGTCCTGCACCATGGGACGCCGCTCCGGACGCCCCATTGGCGGCGCCGGGATGGTGGCCCGCCCTGACGACGTACGTCCACCAAATGCACCAGGCGTGGTTCGTCGTCGATCGCTTCGTCCGTCCGGACTTCCCGGAGCTGAGGATCTGCTTCGCAATGCTTGGTGGGCTGGCGCCACTCCATGCGGACCGGCTACGCAGTCGCGGCGGCGGCGTGGTCGGCGATCGGGTCACGTTTGTCGAGACGTCGTCGTACGGACCGGGGGTCACCGCCGCCGTGGCCGCCGTCATAGGCGACGAGGCGATCGTGTTTGGCAGCGATCGGCCCGTCGTGGATGCCGTGCCGGCAGTGATCCCGGGGGCACCGGCCGCCCGGGACAATGCTGCGCGCCTAATTGATGGGGAGGTAGGGCAGTGAGCAAGGCGACGGTGGCCCGTGGACTGGCGGTGCGAGATCTGCACGAGCTGGTTCGCGAGCTGGCAGATGATCGTGAGCGATGGGTGCCGTTGGTGCGCCACGACCCTCACCAACGGGGCGTCGCCCTGTTGCTGCGCGACGACCAGGTCGAGGTCTGGGTGCTGAGCTGGATGCCCGGGCAGGACACCGGGTATCACGACCACGGCGGGTCGGCTGCGGCGATTTGCGTGACCGAAGGCGAGATTTGCGAGGAGCGGCTGTCATTCGTCGGACCTCCTCGAGGTCAGACCCTCGGCGAGAACGAAGTTGGCGTGGTCCCCGCGTTGCACATCCACCGCGTCTATCACGCCGGTGCGGTGCCATCGGTGTCGATCCACGCCTACTCGCCTCCTTTGGGGGACGTCGGGACGTACACGGCCGATGCCGAGGGGCTCATCGAGCGCCGGGTGCAGCCAGGGGACCACGAACTACTGCCCTGACCCGGTGCCGACACCGGGTCAGGGCAGTAGTGGGCCAGGGACCTGCGGCCCCGTCGCGCGGCACCGCGACACGGGGCCGCGCGGGACTCTAAGGTTGCGTGAATGGCACCACGCGACAGAGTTTGCGCGCTCGCTGCGCTGACCGCACTCGCGCTCCTTACGGGCTGCGGGGGTACGACCTCCAACACGTCGACCACGCCGCTGACCGGTACGGTCTCGACGCCGGCGGCGCGCACGAGCACGGGATCGATATCCGGCGCGAGGTCACCGACGAGGCCGCCATCCGCGCCCACGCGCGACCCGGGGGCACTGCCCCAGACTGCCACGAAGCCGGCAACCCATGCCGTCGTCGATGCGCAGATGCGCATGCTGTGGGCCGCGATCGTCGCAGGGTCGCCACGGTCCGGGCGCCAGGTGTTCTTCCCCGAGGCGGCGTACCGTCAGCTCAAGGCCATTCCCGACCCTACGAGCGACTACGTCTACCGGCTGCGTGCCTTTTTCGATCTGGACCTCGCCGCGTACCGCGCCCACGTCGGGCCCACGCCGGCGCGGGCCAGGTTGGTCGCGATCGAGGCGGATCCGGCGCTCGCCGCATGGATTCCGGCCGGGGCCTGTGAGAATGCGGTGGGGTACTGGCATCTCCCGGGAACGCGCTTGGTGTACGCGGTCGGAGGGCGCAGGTACTCCTTCAGGGTCTCGTCGCTGATTTCGTGGCGCGGGGTCTGGTACGTCATCCATCTGGGGCCCAACCCACGTCCGGTCAACGTGGGCACGGTCGATGATCCCCAGATCGGTCCCGGCGTCGCGGGTCCGAGCGGCGGATGCTGATGCGGGTCACGGTCGTTGCGGCGTCCATCCCGGTCACGTCAAGGCGGCGCTACTAGGGAGCGCCCGTCGGGTCCACGCCATCCCGGCGCCTTGGGATGTAGCGCCGATTCGCAACGAACCCGAACGCTGCCGCGACAAGGCTGACGACCCCCCCGAATACGAGCGGTGCGCGTCCACCAAGCGTGTCGGCGAGCCAGCCCAGCAATGGGCCGCCAATCGGTGTTGTACCGGCAACAAGGACCGTTTGCAGGGCCAGCACGCGTCCGTGCATTTCCGCCTTGCCTTCGACCTGGACGATCGCCGTGGTCGAGGTCAAGTACAGGATGCTGGCCATGCCAACCAGGAAGACCACCGGCACGGCGGCATCGACTCCCGGCACCGCGGCGAGCAGCAGCATGGTGACGCCGAGCGCCACGGCGCCGATGATGATGTGCCGCATTCCGACGAGGTTCCGGTGGGCAACGACCAGCGCGCTGACCACCGCTCCCGCGCTGAGCACCGAGTAGAGCACCGTGAACACTGTGCCGGTGCTGTGCAGACCGTCAGTCACAAAGAGCGGGAGCGTGACGGTGAAGTTGTACGACAGGGTGCCGATCGCGGCGAGCATCACGAAGCTGATCCACAGTGACGGCATCGATCTGACGTAGCGCAGGCCCTCGCGGACCTCGCCCTTGGCTCTCGGTGTGGGCGGCCGGCGGTAGAGGTCGGCCGGCCGCATGATGTGGAGGCACACGAGGACCGCGACATAGCTGGCCGCATCGAGCGCGAAGCACCAGCCGAAGCCCACGGTCGCCACGAGCAGACCCGCCAATGCCGGTCCGAAGATGCGCGACACGTTGACGACCGCGCTGTAGAGCACGACCGCGTTGGGGATGTCCTCGACCGGGACCATTTCGGACACGAACGAGCGCCGCAGCGGATTGTCGAACGCCAACAGCGTCCCGCCGACCACGGCCAGGCCGTACAAGCCCGCGAGCGGAGGGTGCGGCAGGAACGCCAGGATGGCGAGGCCGATCGACTCGGCCATCTCGAGACTTTGGGTCAGCAGCAGGAAGCGCCGCTTGTCGGATCGGTCGGCGAGCGCGCCTCCCCAGGCGGACAAGAACAGGATTGGGCCAAACTGGCATGCGGCGAGCAGGCCCACGGCGAGCCCGCTGCCGGTCAGCTCGAGCACGAGCAGGATGAGCGCGACGTTCGTCAGCCAATTGCCGGTGTTCGACACGATCTGGCCGACGAAGTACAGCCGGAAGTTCCGGTGCCGCAGGGAGAGGAACGTCCCCGTGAGCGCGCGGTTCAGGCGGCGGGCGATCGCATTGTCGGGCCTGCCCAAGCTCACGACATCTTCAGCACGTCGAAGACCGGGAGCGACGTGGGGTCGAGATGACGGGTGGATACCCGCTCAGCCACCGCGGCGTGCGCGCACGGGAGCAAACCTGTCCTGCGCGCGTTAACCAGAGCGTCGGGCCCACACCGGCCGGATGGCGTCCGATCGGGGACCGGTGCGGCTATGGGATCCGGGCGTCGCGATGTGATGCGGCGACCCGACGATTGTGGTCGGTCAGATCCGCGTCCGTGACCCGCGCGCCGCATGTCCAGTGCTCGCACACCGGACATCGCTGGATGCGGCCCCCGCCGAGGCGAACCGCCTCGAAGGAAACCCCGGCAACCAAAATGGTCGTGAACAGGTGCCGGTGGCGGGACCGCACGACGACATTGCCGCCCGTCGGGTGGCCACCACGCCGTGCGGCACGTGTCTTGAGCACTACCGCCAGGACCGCGACGGGAAGGACGACGGCGAGCCTGACCACGGCGTCAGCGTACGCCACCTGGGGTGTCTCCTTCGGCGACGCCTGACGCTCCGTCGGGGCCGCGAGGTCAGTGCGCGCCCGCGAACAGCAGCCCGTACTGCACCAGGTGGCGGTCCCCGAGGTACTCCTCGGTGGCCCGGAGCTGGGCATTGCGGCCGAGTCGCTCGGCCTCCTGCGGGTCCGTGAGTAGCGACGAAATGGCGCGCCCGAAGCCTGCGAGATCGCCGGGGTCACCCAGGAGCAGCCCGTGCTCGCCGTCGATGATCTGATCGACGATGCCCCCGACGGCGCTCGCCACGATCGGCCGCGCCTTCCACATGGCCTCAGTGACGGTGAGGCCGAACCCCTCGGCAAGGCTCTTCTGCACGACGACCCGTGCGTGGCGCTGAAGGGCGTTGACGATTGCGGCCTGCTCATCGGGGTCGGCCATCGGCAGGCACGCCAAGTGGACCCTGCTGCGCTCGGCATGGGGCAGCTGGCGCCATCGCACGATGCACTGCTCAAGGACCACGCGTGCTTCCGGATCGTCGGCGACCCCCGTGACGATCGGACCCGCGAGTACGAGGTGTGCACCGAGCCTCGGGTCGACGTGTTCGGCAAACCCGGCGATCACACCTTCCATATCCTTTTGGTGGTCCCAGCGCGACACCTGTATCACAAGCGGAGCCTCGGGTGGCGGCGGCGGCCCGGTCTGCAGGATGTCCGCATGCCGGTTGATCCGGCCGGGCGATCCGTCGCAGCGCGCAAACGGCACATCCGGTCGGTGGGACCCGTCGCCGACGAGGCCGACGTAGCCCAGGGTCATGTGCACCGTGCGGCGCGACATCGGCTGGTTCTTCGGTGAGAACGGATCGATCGAGGGCGGGATCACGGTGACCCCCGCGGGGTCTGCCCAGGGAGGGGCGAACGCCGGAAGGGAGACCACGTACTCGCTGACGCCGTCCAGATACGGACGAAGGAACTCCCAGGCGCGTCGCGTCCATTCGTTTGGCACGTCGCATCCGACGTGGCAGCGCCAGATCACCCGGGCACCCGCGGCGGCGAGGACCCGAGCCAGTCCAGCCGGTTGGGGATCGTGGAGGAGAATGACGTCGCCTCGTCGGACCACCGCCATGACTTCGTTGGCGTTCTCGTGCAGTACCTGCTCGTAATGGCGCCGCTCGAATTCTCCGAGCGGGCCACCATCGCCGGGCCCTCCGTAGAGCCCGTGGTGGATGCGCTTCGTGGTCTCGAAGAATGCGTGATCGCCTGAGATCACGAGCCAGCGCGCGTCGATGCCCGCTCCGCGCACGTAGGACAGCAGCGACGTCAGCATCTCCGCGACCCCGCCACCGGCCGCGGCGGAGTTGATGTTGATCACCGCCCGCCCGGCCAGCGCGGCGTGTGCTACCTCGGCGACGTGCTCGACCGTCTCCATGCGTTCGACCCCGATCAGCGGAGCGAGGCGTGCGATGTCGGCCGCCTGGACCTGCACCTCATGCAATCGCGTCTGTGCCGTCGCGATCCCCGCTTGCCGGTCCCAGTGGGGTGGATGACGTGCCGTTTCGAGCCTCGGATGCGGCACGCGTCGGTCGCTGCACACCTTACGCGTGGTTGCCGGCGACCGCCGGGCGGACTGTGTAACAGACCCCGCCGCGCGATGCTCGCCCGCCCGCTGGTGCCGACCCGTCGGCGTATGAGCGCATCGGAGCCCCGGCGATGCGGCGACCGCCGTAGCCGAATCGATTCGGTGCCGTCCGTGGACTCCGCGGGCGTGCCTGACGCCGATCGCGGTGTTCGCCGAGGCGAGCGGTCGCCGATCGGTCCCCCGCCCTTGTTGCGCCAACGTGGCGGGCCTACAGTCGGGGAGTCCGGACGGTGACCACGTCGGCGCCGCACAGCACGGCAAACGAAACGGAACGGTGATCATGAGCGATGCAGCCCTCGACGGGCTTGGACCCGTTGACTACGTTGTCGTCGAGTTTCCGCCCGGATCGAGCAACTTCACCGGCGAGATGGCGGCCGAGCTCATCGCACTTGTGGACTCTGGAACGATTCGTCTGATTGACGTGTTGGTGCTCACCAAGGCCGACGATGGCAGCGTCGAGGCCATGGAGCTCTCGGATGTCGGCGAGTTGGGGGAGCTGCGCGCGCTCGAGACTGAGCTGGCTGAATTGCTGGCCGCGGAGGACGTCGCGCATCTGGCGGCCGCCATGGACCCGGGCACCACTGCGGGTGTCCTGGTCTGGGAGAACGTGTGGGCGGCGCCGTTGGCGTCGGCGGTGCGGCGCTCCGGGGGCCAGCTGATCGCCGATGGACGGATTCCGATCCAGGCAATCATCGCATCCATCGAAGCCGACGAAGCAACCGCGACCGAAGGAGAATGACCATGCCCCTCAGGCCAGCACGAGTCGGCAGAGTCGGCGTCATCCGCGCGCCAGTAGCGAAGACCGCAGTCGTGGCCAAGGCCGTCACACCCGGCCCGGCGCCGATTGCGAAGACCGCGGTCGTCGCCGCTGCGGTCACGCCTGGAAGGCGTCGCCGGCGCATCTAGGGCTCGCTTGGATGGCGCCGTGTGTGTTTCACGAACGCCGGCGCGACCGGCCATCGCCACACTTGAGCATTCGCGGGATGGGTATCGTGCGGCGCGGATGCGCGGGCCGGTAGTCATCCGGTGACCGTCAAGCTCCCGAGGACAGCGCGCGGAGAACCTCATCGTGAAGAAGAAGCACAAGAAAAAGAAGAGGTCGCTGAACCCTGGAGTACTATCTGGGGCGATGGGCGATGCTCTTTATGAGATCGAGCAGATCCTGGCGGCGTCGGGTTCCGAACCCGAGTCCGCGCTGCGCGAGCTTCGCGGCATCCAGGCCCAGCTGACACGGTTTGCCGCGGACATCGAGGCGGCCAGGCGGCGGCTGGAGTCGGTGCGTCCCGCGCTCGCCGCCGCGCGCCAGCGGTTGGCATTGCTTGAGGCGGCGCAACCAGCGCTTGTGGAGGCCCGTCGGCGCCTGTACGCGCTTGACGCCGCCGGCGCTGGACTTGACCAAGTCCACACACGCGTCCGCACACTTTCGCCGAGCCTCGAGTCTGCGCGACGTGCGCTGGAGACGACCGCCGCCGGGATGCCGCCGTCAACGCGGCAACAGGTGCGGCAACTTGCCACCGAACTCGACGCCGTGTCGCGCGCGCTCGCTGTGCCCACGCCGATCCTCGAGGCCCTTCGGCAGCGGGTGCGGGCGCTGGAGGCGCTGGAGCCCCTGCTTGTGGCGGCCCGCGACGAGGTCGAGGCCCTCGAGGTCTTGGTCCCCGTCGTCGAAACAGCGCGCCATGATCTGCGCGCGCTTGCTACGGACCTCGAGGCCCCGCGACGGGCCCTCGACGCGGCCATCGGGATGTTCCCGGCGACGCTCGGGACGCGAGGGGCGGTGCAGATCGACTGAACGTCCCCAATGGCTCGCCGGAGGCGTGTTGCGGCCTGAACGGGGCGGGGACGAGTTGGCGGCGACCCGGCGGCCGCGGCCACCCAGCTGCGAGGCGGTATCGAGCGGCTGACCACGGCCGACGCCACGCTAATCGGACGCCGGCCCGGACCGTCGTCCCGCAGGTCAACGAGGCCGGACGGTCCGTCGGGTGACGTCCATTGACCCGGTCACGGCGCGTGTGAGACCGTCTCGGCGCGATTCAACTCACCATCCCGGGATGTGCCTGTGGCCCACAATCTCGAAGACAAGCTCACCTCGGCCCTCACGGCGGGAAGGGCCCTGGGTGCGGGTGGCTTCGCCGCGATCGACTTTGAGACCGCGACTGCCGCGCGTGCCAGCGCGTGCTCGGCGGGCGTCGCGGTGGTGCGCGAAGGCTACGTACACGAGGTGCGGACATGGCTCATCCGGCCGCCCGACAACGAGTACGACCCCTTCAACGTCGCGATCCACGGCATCACGCCCGACATGACCGCTGACAGTCCAACGCTGGCCGAGATCTGGCCGGAAATGTCGAGCTTCGTCAACCATCGACCACTCGTGGCCCATAACGCCGCATTTGACATGGGCGTCCTTCGCGCGTCGCTGGCGATGGGCGGCACGTCATGCCCGGACCTCGACTACGCCTGCACATATCAACTCGCCCGACGCGTCTGGCGCGGGCGCCTTTCCTACCGCCTGAACGATCTTGCTGCAGAGGGCGGGCTCCACCTAGACCACCACGAGGCCGGGTCCGACGCGGCCACCGCTGCGTTACTCGGCGTTGCCTTGTGCGGCGTGGCGGGGCAGCACCTGATCCCCGACGCGGTCCACGCCATCGGGCTCCGTATGCGCCATCTATCGGAGTTCGGCCAGACGATCCGCCCGTCCGGCTTCCAGCCGGACGTCGGCGCAATCCCCGAGAACGGTCCATTCGTCGGCAAGACGGTGGTGTTCACCGGTGCACTCGTTCTGTCGCGGACCGATGCGGCCCAGCTGGTCGCCAACGCCGGGGGACAGGTCGCGACAACGATCTCACACGCTGTCGACTACCTGGTCGTCGGCGTTCAGGACCCCGAGAAGGTCAAAGACGGTGTTCGATCATCGAAGATGATCAAGGCGGCAGCGCTCGCGGCCGACGGCGCCCCGATCGAAATGCTCTCCGAAGCCGACTTCGTTCACATGCTCACCGCGTAGCGGTGTGCCAATCTGGCGGGGCGGACACGGCGACGTCAGGCCGTGACTCGTGAGCCACGGCACTGGTCGCGCCCCGTGTGTACGGGCGCTCTTTGGCATGGGCACGGTTGGACTCGGGCGTGCGTTGCTCGGGACGATGTCCCGCGTAGTGGCTGGTCGCTGCCACGACCGTGACACTGGCGGGTTGGGAGGGTTCCGTGAGGGACCCAGATGCATCGGGCCGCTCAGACTGTGTGCTCGGCAATTCATCCGGTCAAGCGGACGTCGCGGGCTCTGCGTCGTCGCAATGAGCACGCGCCAGGCATCGCGGGCCGTCTGTAGTCCGGGTGCCGTCGCATGACGCCACCACGGGCTTCGCGTCACAGCGGGACGCGTGGAAGTCAGTTCGCGCCAAGCATCGGCGTGCCTGGCCATCAGTGCTGCCGGCGCCCCGTCCGCTCCGGGAGGCGCGTTCGGATTACCGAACACGCATCTCGGGAGAGGCGGCGTGTCCGCGGTCGATGAGATCGACGCCGACATCCCCGAGATACGCGCGCGGTCGCGATAACCGCCGTCCGTGCGCACCGCAAGCACCGGAATGGTGATCACCCGGCGGCCGCATCCCGCCGGGTGATCGTGAGCCGGGCCCCCCCAGGCCCCGCCCATCGGCGACGGTGCACCTCGCGAGTCTCCGCCGCCTGCAACCGGTTTAGCAGGGATTGCTGGACCCCAGCTGTGTGCGCACTGGCGGGTTCGTGGGTCCAGATCGTCTATATGCAGGTATTTTGTAGATATTCCAACACGACGACGAAACACGGCCCACGAAAAGTCGTCCGATACTCGTATTGCGAGTGCGATGTCGCGCCGACACGAGGCATGTCGAGATGCTCGCGCCCACGTTCGGCGAGCACGCGCCGTCCGTGGGCTCCGAGTCGTGGCTGGCGCGGCACAACGAGACGTGTGCGGAGGCGCCGCCGAGGTCGGGCAGTTTCGGGCCTCACCCCGGGGGCGGGAACAGTGACCTTGCCGCACGAAGGGTGCGGTGATGCGCATGCGTCCGCGCCGGGCACCGCCGCTCGCCTGGGGATTGGATCGGACACGGAACGGTTCGGCACGTACCCCGATTGGGCGCGTTGATGGGCGCAGCACGATGCGAGTCGCAATCCCGGCGCCGGCCGGCTGATGGATGGTCGAAGTTGAGCCAACGCAGGATGCCATCGACCCCCGTGAATCCGGTCCAGTCACGGCCCGTATGGAGCACGACTGCGTAATGATCCGTCATGTGACCGGTCAGCGGCGTTACACCGGTCCGACCGAGCGCCGACGGAGGGTGTTCCGCGCGACCCAGGCCCTCCCGGCCCATATCGCGCAAAACCCGGGGCCCAACCAACCGACGGTGGCAGGGCGGGCCGGCCTGAGTGCGCGCGATTCCCGAGGCGACGCTGGCTAGGGTTCTCCCATGGCGGACTGGTATCGGACGCAACTCGTCGACACGGGGCGCTCCGTGGCGCTCTGGGTCCTGATTGGGTTTCTCGTGACCTACGGGCTCACGCGATGGATTACGCGTCGCATTCGTGCGCGCGATGCCAGCGGAGGCGATGACGAGGGCACGTCCATCAAGGACGTCTACATCGGTGGTGTTCACGTCCACCACCAAGTCTGGGGAATCTTCCTCATCCTGACCGTCGGCCTCGTCGAGTTTCGCTACCACCCGGACTCGCCGTGGAAGGACATCCTCGGCGCCCTGTTCGGCGTGGGCGCGGCGCTTGCCCTCGATGAGTTCGCCCTGTGGTTCCACCTCGAGGATGTGTACTGGACCGATGAGGGCCGCAAGTCCATCGATGCGGTCATGGTCGCCGTCGTCGTCGGGGTCGCGGTCCTGTTGAGTTCCTCACCGGTTGGGCTCGATCCGAATACTGCCCGCAACGAGGGGTACCTCATCGCGTCAGCCACAGTGATCATCAACCTGATGTTCGCGATCATTTGCTTGCTCAAAGGGAAGCTTGCGACAGGCCTCGTCGCGATTCCGGTCCCGCTGGTCGGTCTCATCGGGGCAATCCGGCTCGCGAAGCCGTCGTCATTCTGGGCCAGGCGGTGGTACACCGAGCCCAAGATGTCGAAGGCGACGGCGCGTTTCGGCGAGCAACACAACGCGCGCCGTGAGCGACTGCGCGATCTCTTCTCGGGCGGGCGCTGGTAGGCGGCGCCGCCGGACGATTTGGCTGTTCCCGCTGTGCGCCCGCCCTGCGAGCGGCGCGGCGCAGGGGTTGCGAACGGCCTCCCGACGTCCCAGTCGCGACGAGCGATTCGGGGGGGGGCGCCCAACGACGCGAACCTGGACCCACGGGGACGCTGAGTCGCCTGAGGTTCGCGTCACGCGGAGTCCGATAGGCCACGAGCCCAGCGCGGTGAGCGTCGCGTCGAGACGCCACTGCTGAGACCGCACCTCGCGCCCACGTGACTGATCTCCCCCAGTTGGTCCCGTGTGTCGCACACCCCGCAACGCGTCGTGAACGCGTCCGCTTCGCGGGTCCCGCTCGGCAACGTTCGGTGATTTCGGACTCGCAGCCAGGCCCGCTATCGGCGGTTCAGTTCGTGCGCGCTGGCCATGGTCGGCGCGATACGCGAATCTCATCGCCCGCCCCGCGGCCGTGCCGGGGATGGGGGAAGGGCCGGCAGCGGTGGTCGGCCCTGATCCGCACCGCAATCGCATGCCGCTACCCAACCACCTGCGCGCTATTCAGCCTCCGGCCATCGCCCCGACGACATGGAAGGGCTCGGTACCGGCCGCGACCGCCTCCGGCAGCGGTGCGTCTGGTGATTCGTGGGAGAGGTCCTGATTGCCGGCGAAGAACCGGATAAACGGCCGCCGTCGCCGGGTCGACGGGTCACGGACCGTCCCGCGCAACATCGGATATGCGGATTCGAGGGTGTCCAGCACGAGTCGCTGGGTCGCCGGTCCGTCAATGTCCAGCTCGATCTCCCGCCCGGTGCCCGCGAGGGTCGAAAGATGCTGCGGCAGGACGACGCGAATCATGGCAACGCCTGGACCTCCACGGACAAGACCCTCGGCAGATCACGAACGATCGGGTTCCAGGTGTCGCCGGCGTCCGACGAGGCGTAGACCTGTCCGCCGGTCGTGCCGAAGTAGATCCCGCACGGATCGAGCGCGTCGACGGCCATGGCGTTGCGGAGCACGTTCACGTAGCAATCGTGCTGCGGTAATCCGCGCGTCAGCGGCTCCCACTCCTCGCCGCCGACCCGGGTCCGATAGACGCGCAGCCGTCCGTCGGGCGGATAGTGCTGGGAGTCGCTCGTGATCGGCACGACATACACGGTGTCAGGTTCGTGGGCATGGACGGTGATCGGGAATCCGAAGTCGCTCGGAAGATCGCCGCTGATCTCATGCCACGACTCGCCCCGATCCTCGCTGCGCATGACGTCCCAATGCTTCTGCATGAACAGAACATCGGGCCTCGCGGGATGCCGGGCGATCCGATGGACGCAGTGTCCGGTCTCTGCCTCGGGATCCGGGATGCCCTCAGAGCGTAGGCCGCGGTTGGCCGCCGCCCACGTTTGGCCGCCGTCATCGCTTCGGAACACGCCGGCAGCCGAGATCGCGACGTGCAGATGCTCCGGATTTGACGGGTCGACGAGGATCGTGTGAACGCACAGACCACCCGCCCCCGGTTGCCAGCTACCGGCCGAGTGATGCGTGCGGAGTCCGGGCAGTTCGGTCCATGTCGCGGCGCCGTCGGTTGATACGAACAGCCCGGCATCCTCGGTCCCCGCATAGAGGGTGTCCGGATCGGTCAGCGAGGGTTCCAGGTGCCAAATCCGGGTGAACTCCCACGGATGCGGAGTACCGTCGTACCACAGGTGAGTTCCCGGATCCCCGCGGTAACGCAAGTCGTTTCCGACCGGGTGCCACGACCGACCGCCGTCGTCCGACCGCTGTACGACCTGCCCGAACCACCCGGTCGACTGGGAGGCGTACAGACGATCTGGATCGGCCGGAGATGCCGCCATGTGGTAGATCTCCCAGCCGCCGAAGTACGGGCCGTCGACCGTCCAGTCCGTGCGGCGACCGTCGGCGGCCAGCACAAAACCGCCTTTCTGGGTTCCGACAAGCACTCGCACCGCATTCATGGCATGCCTCTCCTCGCCGGTTGGGCGCTCCAGACGATCGCGCTCCGGGGCACAGACAAGTTATTGACGATGGATCGTCCATCCGTCAAGCCCGACGGACTTCGGGCGTTCTAGCACGCGCGACCAAGCTGCTGGCGAGCCCGCCAGCCGGAGTCGAGAAGCGTCTCACCACTGCGCGGGTCGCGGTCTGCGTGCCACGGCCCGTCTCGTGAGGTCTCGGTCCTGGAGAGCGATACCAAGAGATGGGCGCGACACGACTCGAACCTGCGAGCCAGGGATGGTGAGTTGCCAAAGGACGCTTCCCTGGTCTTCCGCGTCGTCGTGAATTCGCTGCCAGTCGGGTGTTTCCGAGCGCTTGCCGAGGCGCCCATTTTGCTCACTTACCGCGGTGTCGAGCGACACGTTGGTGACTCTGCCCGTCGGATCACGATTGACCCGCGGGACCCGTATCGGCGGCAGATCTGCGGGTGCGGCGCAGGGGCAGGCGCTGAACGTCAATGGCGGCCCGTGGTTTGCGATGTCGCCATGTGGGGCGATCATTCCCACGAAGCCATGACCGTAGGCGCGAGTCGCGCACTGTCGACTGGGTTCCGCGCGTGAATCACAGGCCCGGATAACCATTTCGGTCCACGGTGATCTTGATCGACGAACGGCCGAGATACTTCGGGATCACTTGTGGGTGCGCGCCGTAATCGACCCCCCGAGGCGTTAGTGTTCGGAAGGTGTGGGTCCTCGCCATCGTCAATGAGAAGGGCGGCAGCGCCAAAACCACGACGGCGGTGAACCTCGCGGCGGCGCTCGCCGAGATCGGCCGTCGGGTGTTGGTCGTCGACCTCGACGCCCAGGCGAACGCGAGCCTGTGGCTGGGCGTCAACGACGAGGGGCAGGACCTGCTTGAGGTCCTCCTCGGCCAGCGCGCGATCGACGACGCCATCCGTCCGGCGCCGTCGCTTGCGGGGGTCGACGTGCTGCCTGCCTCGCGGCGGCTTGGCAATCTCGCCGGACAGGTTGGCTGGGCCGAGTTCCCCCAGGGCCTGCTCCGTGAGCGGTTGACCCCATTGGGCGAGCGCTACGACTACGTCCTGCTGGACGGCCCGCGGGCCGTCGATCTGCTGAGCACCAACGCGCTGGTTGCCGCTCACGGGGCGCTCGTGCCACTGATCCCGGAAACGCTCGCGTACCTCGGGCTGGTCGCCATGGACGCGGCCATCCAGAGCGTGCGCCCGGTCCTGAATCCGACCCTCGAGGGCCCCCGCGTGCTGCGCAGCCGTTGGGAGGACCGCACGCTGGATGCGCGCGCGGTGCTCGCCCAGACCGAGGCTCAGTTTGGGCCAGCCATCATGCGGAGCGTTGTGCGAGGGGACATCGCCGTCCGCCACGCGGCGCGGGCTGGCCGTCCAGTCCTCGCGGGAACACGCAGCAAAGCCGCGGACGACTTTCGCGCCCTGGCCATCGAAGTTGAAGAATGGGCCGGACATACACAAGGACGAAGCGATGCCTGACAAACGATCGCCAGGTCGGGGTCGCCGTGCTACCCCACCACCGCGCGACATCCTGGCCGGTCGGGTCCGTGCGGAGGAGCTGCCTGACGTTGCTCGGCCGGATGCGCCGGCGCCGACGGAGCAGCACACGAGCCTGGATGCGCCGCCGAGCGCGTCGTCGCACCCGCCGCCGGTCAACGTGCTGGCCCGGTCGGTGCTCGAGCTTGGACGGCTCCCGTTGGCGGTTACCGAGGCCACTCTGGAAGGTCAGGCCCGCACGCTCGAAGGTTGGGTCGCCCGGGGAGCGGTCCCGACGGTGTTCGTGCCCGGAGCCGTGGTGCTCACGGCCGAGATCCGACTGCTGACGCGGATGTTGCGTGCGGTCTCCGGACCGAAGTTGACTGATCGCTAGGGGACCGGCTGCACACGGGCGGCGGGCCTATCGTCACGCGATACGTCTCGGCGGTGGCGCTCGAGAACGCGCCCCCACGCGAGGCCCTGCTTCCAGCGTCGCGGTGCCGAGGGATGTCCGCGCGGGTTCGTCAACGACCGTGCTCGCGCGTCATCCACGTGATTCGAGCGAAGTCGGTAACTGCGCTCGTGATCCCCGGGGCCTTTGGCCGACGTTTATGGTCAAGCGTCCGACCGCCTGCGCGCGGCCAACGCTAACCCGGCAGCGGGGGCCGCGCTGCGGCCACCGGCGCCTACAAGGAGCGCTGATATGGGATTTCGCATCCTTCGCGTCGCCGATCAGGAGTGGCGGTCGACGAATCCGTTGGCGGTCGTCAACACCAACCTCACGAGTCAGCTCGGCTTTGACGAC
This sequence comes from Thermoleophilia bacterium, assembly GCA_017882585.1. Classification (GTDB taxonomy): domain Bacteria; phylum Actinomycetota; class Thermoleophilia; order Miltoncostaeales; family Miltoncostaeaceae; genus CAITWD01. The sequence goes on along the minus strand of JADGPF010000044.1, from coordinate 6,715 downwards.
CTTGCGTTGCGCCTCTGGCGTGTCTCCCCCGGTAGGCGATAGTCCGCCATCGTCACCAGTTTCAGACCCAGATGTACGTGCTCTTGGAGGGCACGGGCCGACTCCGAGTAGACGACACGCTGCTCAGCGTGGAGCCGCTGACGTCAGTGCTCGTGGAACCAGAATCCGTGCGGCAAGTATTCAACGACACCAGCGGTGCTGCACTCTGGCTGATCGGGGGCGTACCGACGGAGGTGTTTCCTCTCACCGGCGACCAGCACGCCGCCGAGCGCGATCGTCTCTACCCGGACGGCGTCGAGGCGCTACCACCAGAGCTCGACCCCAAGGTGTGTGGGCAGCAGTCGTCGTTGCAGGCTTGATCCGGCGAGTCGAATCCGACTGGCGCGCAGTCGGCGCACGCCTCACCGCGCCACGCGTCCAGACCTGACTTCACGGCAACGGCCGCGATGAACAGGCCTGCGAGTGGATCGAGCCACCAGGCACCAAATAGCGACTGGCCGGCGAGTCCGATGAGGACGGCGACAGCCATCGCCGCGCAGAGCATATTCTGTGCCCCCTCGCCCTTGGTGGCAGCGGATCCCAGGCGAGTGCCGAGCCGTTGCTTGGCGCGCCCGAGTACAGGCATGAGGACGATGCTGCTCGCGGCCACGGCGATGCCGACGGGACTCGGGCCAGCGTGATGTTGCGTGGCAAGATCGTATGCCGACTGTACGGCGACGTACGGCGCAAGGATCCAGAACGAAATCGCGACCGCCTTGTGGGCGGCGTGCTCGGATGTCTCGGAGTCGATACGCGAGCCCGTAAAGCGCCAAATGACGATGACCGACGCCATTCCTTCAACGCCGGACGACAGTCCAAAGCCCTCGAGCGCCACCGAGCCCGCGATGAGGCCGGCGATCAGGCCAACGCCGCCCTCGACCCCCATCCAGGCGAGCGAGAGCCATGACAACATGCGCGCCCGTCGGGCATCGCGCAGCCACGCGGTGTCGCGAATCGGCGACCGACGCGCCTCGACGTGCTGCTGGTCAGATCGGACGTTGCTGGACGTGATCGCCCCTCGATGTCCGGCGCGGACGCTCAGACTGAGTATAGGCCGGGCCGGCGACTCCGCCGTCGTCGCGGAAGGAAGTGCGCCGACGCGCTCTGTGCAATGTGTTGCGCAACGCCTTAAACGTCCGTGCAACGCCCGAACGCGAATCTCGACGCATTCGGCGATGTGAAGTTCGCCATGCCGAGACAATAGAAACCACAGAGCGAGCAGGTGATTTAGAGATGGGCGCGGCAGGACTCAAACCTGCGACCCAGGGAATATGAGTTGCCGAAGAGCGTATCCGAAGCCTTGCGCGACTTCCCGAGTCACCTAGTACTCAGCGCATTCCGGGAATCGCGATGACGATCCGGCTTCCGTCGGCTTCCGGGAGCTCGAGTGACACTGGCGTGACATCCGGTGCCAGCACCCGCTGGTCGTCGTGGCACCCGACGCCCTGACTCCCTCAGCGCGCCGGCCGATGCACGAACGTGACAGTCGGCTCGGCGCCTAGTGACGAACCGCGTGCGGCCGGCCGACCGACGTCTGACGCCGTCCCGACGAGTTGCCGGTCCACGGCCAACGCTCACAGTTCGTAGCTCAGCGCGCCCACGCCTGGCCCGTGCGTACATGGTGTCGCCGACGATCGTCGAGGTCAGCGACCTTGCCGCGCACCAAACGCGGCAAGGTCGATCGGGCGCCGTTGCTGGCGGCGCATGCGAACCCCCTGCGCCCCGAGGCCCGCGCGCCGCAGACCGACCTGGAGATGTACATCGCCAACATCTGGCGGATCGTTCTGGGCATCCGCGACATCGGCATCGAAGACGACAGCTTCGCGCTCGGCGCGACCGCGTGCGTCAGTCGTCGCGGACTATATGCCGCGACAACGGCGTCGCGCCGGACACCTCGGTCGTGTCAGACTTCGTCCGGAGAGACGCGACAATGTCCCAAACGCTTCACCGTCGGTTGCTGGTTCCGCGCTGGACGGGGATGTCCGTCGTGCGGTGGAGTAATGCCCAGAGGGTGCAGCGGGCGGCTCTCGGTGCACCCTGCTGAGCGTGTCGTACGTCTGTCCCCCCGGCGGCGCCCCTGCGCGGGGTGCACACGTCGACGCGATGGCAGGGTCGGCGGACTCGGCCGACTCGCCGACCACGCGATCCGACCGCCGCGGGACCGCCCTCGTTCGCTGGCGTGCGCAGCAGTCGTACGGGTCATGCGCCACGGCGGTTGGGGCGCCTCGTCGCATGCGTGTTGGTCGACCCTGCGATCACCTCACGCGAACGCGCGTGGGTCAACGGCCGCGTGGGCATCACCGATGGTGTGGCGCGCGTGCGTAAGTGGCGCCGCGGTCCGTTTACCTACGCGCTCACGACGGACGCGACGCGGACCGTCGTGAGCGACGGGGTCGTCGCATGCGTCGGCCCCGGGCGGGGTCTAGTTAGGCGGCCGGAGATCGCGATCCCCTTCGCAACCGACGACCTGCCGCTGTAGAGCGCGGGCGGGTCAGGAACGGCGGGCCTGGGAGCCGCCTGTCGGTACGTCGGCTCCGCCCGTCGGTACGCGTCCGGTGAGTGGAGCCTCATCTGGCGCCGTGAGCCCTGACGACAGGTACTTCCAGCCACCGTCGAAGATCATGCCGATGATCGTTCCTGTCACGAGCGATTCAGCAAGGTGCACGCACGTGTGTATGACCGCACCGGACGAGGGACCCACGAATATGCCCTCCTCACGCGCGAGACGACGCGACATCGCGACGGCTTGGTCGCTGGTCACAACATGCCTGTTGTCGAGGAGGCGCAGGTCAAGGACGGGCGGCACGAACCCGTCGCTGAGACTGCGCAGTCCGTCAATGTGGTGGCCCGGGGCAGGCTCGCAGCCGACGACGGTGACCGGTCGGGCGTGCTCTCTGAAGCGTCGTGCGCACCCCATCAAGGTGCCGCCCGACCCGATACCGGCGACGAATACGTCGATCTGTGGGCAATCACGCAGGATCTCCCGTGCGGTCGTCGCCCAGTGGGCAGCGGGATTGGCGGGGTTCCCGTACTGGTATGGCATATAGAGCCGGTGCTGGGCCGCGATGCGCTCGGCGACCTCGATGGCGCCCGTCGACCCGCGAGCGCCGTCGGTGGGAACAATCTCGGCGCCGAACGCCTCGAGCATGGCCATGCGTTCGGCGGTGGCATTCTCTGGGATGACCGCCACGAGGCGGTAGCCCTTGAGGCGGCAGATCATCGCGAGTGCGATGCCGGTGTTTCCTGACGTGGGCTCGATGATCGTGTCACCCGGTGCGATCAGGCCGCGACGTTCGGCCACATTGATCATGGCCTGGGCGATGCGATCCTTGCTCGATCCCGAGGGGTTGGTCGTCTCGAGCTTCGCGAGCAGGCGAACACCGGGGTGAGGGGTCAGCCGCGTGAGCTCCACCAGCGGCGTGTCGCCGATCACACCGAGGACGTTGACGTGTCGCGTCGCCGAGTGATGTGATTCAACCTGCCCGGAAATGCCAGGGACTCCCGTCACGTTCTCACTGCGTATCCAGATGGTACGCCTCGCAAGCACCGTCGGCATGTACGCGACGCGCCGACGCGATGGAAGCGATCACCGTCACGGGAGCCGGCGTCCCGGCGGCGTCCGGTCCCCGGTCGCGGCGTGTGGGCTCCAGGCTGTGTCGTCGCAGCGCGGCGTCCATTCCCCAGCAGAGCGCGGCCCCTGAGCTCGCGCCCCATCCGCTCAGCGCACGCGCCCGCTGCACCACCAGACTCAGCTCGGCACCGCGCACCGCGGCCATGAGCCGGGCTGCGACGTCCACCAGTTCGCCACGCGTCGCGCAGTGCAGGTAGGCAAGACCGAGCGGTGTCGCACGCGGACGCGCGAGCTCCAGGACGATGTCGGGGTCAACCGCGGCATCCGCCCGGCGCCACGCGCAGTATCCAGCCAGGATGTCGTCGCCGGCCGGCGTCAGCCCATCGCCGCGCCCGGCCAGCGCGACGACCGCCGCGGCCGTCTCGCCTGCTGCGAGCGCGGCGAGACCCGGGAGGAGCGCCGCCGGCGGGCGCGACAGGGTGGCACATGCGCATGCCATCGTCGCGGCGGCGTCGGGTGCGCATTCCGGCATGAGCGGGACCGGGTCGACGCGTACGTCGCGCACATCGATCTGATCCGCGCCGATGGTGAGGACGCCGTCGCTGACCCCCACCGGCTCGCCGGGGCGCCACTGCGCCCGCACAGTTCGCGCCAGTTGCAGGGTCAACGGTCCGAGCAGCGCCCGTGGTCCGGTCACGAGCAGCCATTGTCCGGTGGTGGTGGTGACGTAGACCCCCCCCGCGACGCTGACGACAACCGTGCCGGCCAATCCGTCGCGGATCGTGCGCCAGGCGCCGGGCCCGGCGCGGACGCCGCGGTCAGCGATCATCGAGGGCGTCAGCGAGTACGGTCAGCGCGTTACGAAACGGCGCGATCGGCTGATGCGCTATTCCGGCACCGATCTGACCGGCGCCGGAGCTGTTGTGCAGTACACCAGTCGTGATTTGCGGCGTGACACCGAGTTCCGCGACCGAGCGGGCATCGATGCCGACCGGAGTCCCCGCGCCGTCGAGTGCCGGGAGCTGGAACCGCTTCGATCTGGCGACGCAGATGTCGGCCATCTCCCTCCAGCGCCGCACGGTGTCGGCGGCGGTGCCTCCGAAGAAGCCGGCGACCGCGGGGGCCGCCGCCAACGCCATCCCTCCGAGACCAATGCATTCGATCACGGCGGAGTCGCCGATGTCGAGCGCCGCCTCATCCGAGCTGAATCCCGTGCTCAGCAACGCATCCTGCACCGGGGCCGCGGGGGCGATGAACCATCGTCCCGGGAGGCCGGCGAGCTGGATTCCCACGTCGGTACCGTTGCGGGAAATCAGGGAGACGACGCTTGAGTCCGCGACCTGCTGACCTGCGAGCGACGCGCACTTCGACGCCGCCATCGTCAGCGTCAGGAAGAAGTGGTGATTGGACGCCATGAACTCCGCCGTCGCCTCGGCGCCGAGAGCGGCCAGGCCGCCGGCAAAATCCCGCAACAGCAGATTCCCGGTGGCCTGCGACCGCATATGCAGTTCATCGCCCATTTGCAGCCCCTGGGCGGCCAGCCCGAAGACATCAACTGGTCCGGTCCGTGCGATCAGGTCAGCAAGCGTCGGGCCGACCACGTCACGGAAGAACCGCAGCCGCTCGATCGCGGCATCCCCGCCGACGCCAAACCACAGCGTGTCCCCTGGGCCCTCGTTCAGCGTCGCGTGCCCACGCAGCCCCGTAGCGGGGTCTTCTACAACCCATACCTGCATCGACGGCGAGCAAATGCCGGTCATCGGGCCCACGTGACCGTGCTCGTTGCCGCTGGCGAGCGCGATGGCTCCACTCGACAGCAGCCCCTCGGCAGACGCGCGATCATGGGCCCACCCTTCGAAGAGGGTGGCGGCGACCATCGCCCGTCGCTGCGGATCGCAGACGCGACCCCACGCGATGGGCGGTCCGGAATGCAGCAGCCGCCGGCCCTCGGCCAACCACGGCAGCACGTCGCCGGCGGGCGCCACCGTGACGGCCTGCGGGCGCGCCGCCTCGATGCGTGCGACCGCGTCCCGGTTCGCCTCGGTGACGCGATCCCCATGCGTGCCCCAGAGACGCGTCAGGAGTTCTACGGTCTCGACGTCGCCGTCAGCCGGCGGAGACCAGTCGACCTGGGTCGATGGTGCGCCCTGGTCCCGGACGGCCTTGGCAAACGCCTCCAGTCCGACGTTGATGCTCGAGACGCGCCGGAAGATCTCCGCGGTCACCGCGTCTCCCGTCGTGTGGTTTCATTGGGGTCATCTATGGCCGCGCACATCGATTCCCTCGAGCATCTCGTAATCGTCGTGCGCGAGGCTCCGGGCCTTCGGTCGAAACGCGATCTGACCCTGTTGAGCCGACTCGGGGTGCGGGCGGGCGACGATGGTGCGGTCATCCCGTTCGGCGGCGCGTACCTGATCATGTGCGCTGAGGCAATTGCGCCCGACCTTGCCCGCGAGAATCCACATGCGGCCGGCGTGGCCGCCGTCGCCACGAATGTGGCGGACGTGCGCGCGATGGGCGGTCGCCCGATCGCCTTGGTGGACACCATCGTCAGTCCCGACCGCGGCCACGCAGAAGCGGTCCTCGATGGGATCGCACGGGCGTCGGAGCTCTTTGGGGTCCCGGTTGTTGGCGGCCATCTGACCGTCGGCGGGCCCGCCGCGGTGTCGGCCGCCTGCACGGGGACCGCACGCGTTCCGCTGCACGCATCCGCAGCGCGCCCCGGCGACGCGCTGCTCGTGGCCGTGTGCACGGACGGAGCGTACTTCGGTGACGCGCCCTTCTTCAGCTCGCTGTGGACACGGGATCCGGAGCTACTGCGCACCGACGGCGAGGTTCTGGCGCTGCTCGCCGAGCGTGGTCTAATCCACGCGTGCCGGGACATCTCGATGCCAGGGGTCGCCGGCTCAATGCTCCAGATGCTCGAACTTGCCGAGTGCGGTGCGCAGCTGGCGGTCGACCGCCTGCCCCGACCCACTGACGTCGCGCTGGATCGCTGGCTGGTCACGTTTCCCAGCTTCGGGTTCATCATGGCCGCGCCACCCGAGATGGTGTCCGATGTCATCACCGCGTTTACGGACCAAGCGATCGCGTGCGCGCACTGCG
>JADGPF010000001.1 GCA_017882585.1 Thermoleophilia bacterium | reverse complement strand
CGTCCGATCCCCTCGCTCCCGAGGTCGTCGGGATCCCCACGAGGGGTCTCGAGCGCTGGGTTAGCCAGCAGCTTGCCCAGGTGCTCGGGGCCCGCGCCGGCCACCGCGACGGCATCTGCGCGAACGTCGAATTCCGGTTCCTCGGAGGGCTCATCGGTGATGCGACCGCGGTCCCGGGGTCAAATCCGCTCGATGACCCGTGGCGGCCTGACCGGGCCGTGTGGCCCCTGCTGGAGGTCGTCGATGACCTTCGTGGGGCACCGTGGTTGCGCCCGCTCGTGACCCACATTGGTCTCGATGGACGTGACGACCCGGACGGGGTTCGGCGTCGCCGGCGCTATGGCGTGCTGCGACACCTGGCCGATGTGTTCGATCGGTACGCCACGCACCGCCCCGAGATGGTGGTGCAGTGGGCCGCAGGCGTCGAGGACGACGGCGCCGGCGGCGTGCTTGGTCCGGACGTTGCATGGCAAGCGCCGCTTTGGCGTGCGCTGCGACGGCGCATCGGCCTGGCGTGTTCAGCCGAGCGCCTCGATGACGACTGCGCTCGGCTCCGGGAACACCCGGAGCCGATTGGTCTCCCGCACCAGCTGGCCATTGTCGGCGTGAGCCGCCTGCCGGCGTCCTATCTCCGCGTGCTCGAAGCGCTGGCGGCCGGTCGGGAGGTACATCTGTTCACCTTGCATCCGTCACCGAATCTGTGGGAGCGCATAGGGGCGGCCAGGTACGCGACCGGACCGCTGACGATCCGCCAGCACGACCGCAGCGTCGAGCTCGTACAGCATCCGTTGCTGTCCGCGTGGGGCCGGGATGCCCGGGAACTGCAGGTCGTGCTGGGCCGAACGGCAGCTGCCCCACAGATCGCGGCGGCGATCACTGCACCACCAACATTGCTGGGGCGTCTGCAGGGGGATATCCGCGCCAACCGCGCAGCGGGCGCGTCGCCGTGGGGGACACCCGTCGACGATCGCCCGGAGCTTGCCGTCGACGACAATACGGTTCAGGTGCACGCCTGCCATGGTCGTTCGCGCCAAGTCGAGGTCCTGCGCGATGCACTCCTGCACGCGTTCGCCGACGACCCCTCGCTCGAGCCGCGCGACGTGATCGTGATGTGTCCCGACCTGCCGGCGTTCGCACCGCTGGTGAAGGCCACGTTCGCAACGGGCGACGGATCGCCATCGCCGCTTGCGCTGACCGAGGGCTCGATCGACGCCGACGCGGCGACGTTGCGCGTGCACGTCTCCGACCGGTCCCAGCGTGAGCTGAACCCGCTGATCGGGGCGCTCGAGGACCTGGTGCGCTTGGCGACTCGGCGAGCGACCGCCACCGAGGTGCTCGAGTTCGCGATGTCCGAGCCCGTGCGTCGGCGATTCCGGTTTGACGACGATGACCTCGACCGCCTCGATGATTGGGTGCGCGCGGCGGAAATCCGGTGGGGGCTCGACGGGGCGGCGCGCGCCGCGTTCGGACTGGAGGACCTCACCTCAAACACCTGGCAGGAGGGCATCGATCGCCTGCTGGTCGGGGTCACGATGGCCGACGAAGACGAGCGCACCGTGGCCGGGCTCGTGCCGATCGACAGCGTGGAGTCGGGTGCGATCGACCTTGCCGGCCGGTTCGCCGAATTCATTGCGCGGTTGGGGGATGTGCTGCACGCGCTGCAAACACCGGCACCACCCCACGTCTGGTGCGAACGGATGTCCTGGGCAGTCGACGCGCTGGCCCAGGCCGACGCGGGCGCGGCGGAGGATCGTGTCGCGGTTGCCGGTCTGCTCGCCAGGATCCGCGAGAACGCCGGCGACACGAGCGTCAGCCTGGATCCGGGTGAGTTTCGCACGCTGCTCGCCCCGCACATCACTGGCGAGCCGGCTCGGACGGCATTCCGCACCGGTGCCTTGACGGTCACGAGCATGGTGCCAATGCGGGGTGTTCCGCACCGGGTCGTCTGCCTGCTGGGCCTGGACGACGCCGTCTTCCCGGCGAAGCCGACCCGCGATGGGGACGACGTGATGCTCGGGTCGGAGCGCTGCGGCGACCGTGACGCCCGCAGCGAGTCACTCGGCTGCCTGCTGGATGCGCTGTTGGCGGCACGTCAACGGCTGGTGATTACCTACACGGGACGCAACGAGCTCACCAACGTTGACATTCCGCCAGCCGTGCCGGTGGGCGAGCTGCTCGACGTGTGTGCGGCGACCGCTCGGGTCCCGGGCACTGGCGACAGCGCCGAGCGGGCCGCCTTGCGCGGTCGCGTCTGGATCGATCATCCGCTCCAGGCATTTGACGCGCGCAATTTTGTGCGCGGCGGTCTGATGGATGGTCGGGTGTGGGGATTCGACCGCGCCGCGCTGGAGGGCGCACGGGTTCTCGCGGGTCCGCGCCGGGACAGCCCGGGGTTCCTGACCACGCCGCTCGAGCCGCTCGCCGCGGGGGTGATCGAGTTGGACGCGCTGGTCCGGTTCGCTGAACATCCGTGCCGCGAATTCCTGCGAGCTCGACTCGGGGTGCGGATGTCGGGCGTGCGTGAGGAGATTCCCGACGAGTTGCCGGTGGTGCTCGACCCGCTCGAGGCGTGGCGCGTCGGCGACCGACTGCTCGCGGCCAGCCTGGCCGGCGCCGACATTGGGCGGGCGCTCGAGACCGAACGGGCGCGGGGCGCCCTCCCCCCAGGGGTCTTCGGCACCACTGCGCTCGAGGCGATCGCCAACGATGTCCGGGCGATCATGGACGCCAGCGCCGCCTACCTCGACGAACCGCCGCGCTCGGTGCCGATCGATCTTCCTCTGACCGGTGGGCGTCGCCTGGTCGGCGTGGTGCCCGGGGTTCGTGGGGCGACGCTGGTCGGGGCACGCTTCTCGCGTCCGTCGGGCCGCCTGCGCGCGGCCGCGTGGATCCAGCTGCTGGCGCTCGCCGTCGCCGACCCGGCGACCGCCGTGCAGGTGCGGCTGGTCGGACGGCCGACCAACGCCGGTGCGCCCGCCCAGGCATCGACGATGGGTCCCGTTCTGGCGGATGCCGCTCAGGCGGCCCTTGAGGGCGTGGTGCGCCTCTACGACGATGGCATGGGCCAAGTCCCGGTGCTGTTCGCCCAGACATCGCCGTCCTACGCGGAGGCCGCCCGCGCTGGCACCGATCCCTGGGCGGCGGCGAGTGCCGCTTGGGATCCGGGCTGGCATCGCCCAGGGGAAGGCGCCGACCCTGAGCATCGCTTGGTGTTCGGCGACGATCCCGGGCTCTCGGTAATCCGGGAGCGGTTCGGTGCCCGATTTATCGACGCCGCCGCTGCCTTCTGGGACCCGCTCTTGGATCATGAGCACTAGCGCCGACGAGACCGCCGATCTTCCGCGTGCCGAGTTCGACATCGGCGCACCGCTCCCCGACGGGGTGACGGTGCTCGAAGCGAGCGCCGGCACGGGAAAGACCTACGCGATCGCCGCACTGGCCGTGCGCTATATCGCCGAGGGGATACCGCTGGAGCGGCTGCTGGTGGTCACGTTCACACGGATGGCAACGGGCGAACTGCGCGATCGTCTGCGCACGCGGATGATCGGCGCCCATGCGGGGCTGCAGAGGTTTCTGGCCGAGGGCTCCGCACCCGACGACGACTTACTCGCCGCGTTGACCACAGGGGGGCGTGCGCAGGTGGAGTCACGCTGCCGGCACCTGGGTCGTGCGATCACCCAGTTCGATGCGATGATGATCGCGACGACACACAGCTTCTGCCAGCAGATTCTCGCCAATCTCGGCATTGCGGCCGACGCGGACGACGTGCTCGAGCTGCTTGACGACCGCGGGGATCTGGTCGATCAGGTGGTCGACGACGTGTTCGTCGGTGCGTTTCGGTCCGGTGTGCCGTTGGCACCGTTCACCCATGACCACGCACGCAAGATCGGGCGGGCCGTGGCGCTTGCGAACGCGACCGCCGGTGTCGTAGCGACGGGATGCCCGCCGGGGTCGGTGCCCGCCGCCCGCGTGCGATTTGCCGTGGCGGTCCGCGACGAGGTGGCGCGCCGGAAGGCGCGTCAGGGCCAGGCGACCTACGACGACTATCAGGTGCGACTGCGTGACCTGCTCGCCCATCCGGTGACCGGTGGCCCGTTGGCCGAGCGGCTGCGGACGGCGTACGCGGTCGTCCTGATCGACGAGTTCCAGGATACCGATCCGGTCCAATGGGAGATCGTTGAACGTGCATTCGCGACGGGGCCGACGGCGTTGGTGCTGATCGGCGATCCCAAGCAGGCGATCTATGCGTTCCGCGGTGCCGACGTGTATGCGTACCTGCGTGCGGTCGCGCGGGCATCGCGACGGGAGACCCTCGCGGTCAGCTGGCGCAGCGACGCGGGCCTGCTGCACGGGCTCGATGCGCTGTTTGACGGCGCGCGGTTGGGTCCCGAGCAGATCGTGTACCGCCCGTTGGATGCCGCGCCGCAGGATGCGGTGAGGGCACGTCGTGGGCTGCCGCACGGCCCGCCGCTGCGCGTCCGGGTCCTCCATCGCGACGATCACCCCGGCCTGCGGGGCAAGCGGGGTACCAAGCTGCTGTCGGGGCCGGCCCGTGAGGCGATCGCGGCGGATCTGGCCCGAGATGTTGTCGGGTTGCTGGGGTCGGGTGCGGAGGTCGCGCCAGGCGACGTCGCAGTGCTCGTGCGCACCAACCGTGAAGCGCTCATTGTCCGGACCGCCTTGTCCGCGGCCGGCGTTCCCGCCGTGGTGGCGGGTGCCGGAAGTGTGTTCGACACGCCGATGGCCGACGAATGGGCGACCCTGCTGACCGCGTTGGAGCGACCTGCCTCACGCTCGCATGTGGCGAACGCCGTGCTGACCGTGTTCGTCGGGTGGACCGGTGACCGGGCGGCCACCGCGGACGACGATGATTGGGAAGCGGTCCATGAGCGGCTCGCCGGCTGGCGCGCAATCCTCAGGGGCGCGGGCGTGGCCGCACTGACCGCCGCCATGTCGCGTGACGGATTGGTCGCCCGGATCCTTCGCCGCGACGACGGTGAGCGCGACTACACCGATCTTCGCCACATCGGGCAGCTCCTGCACGCTGCCGCCGTCAACGACGGCGTACGCGCGAGTGGGCTATCCGCATGGATGGCCGATCGACTGCGGGCGGCCGGGCGCGAGACCAGCAGCGACGAGCGGACCCGACGCTTGGACTCGGATGCCGCCGCGGTCCAGGTGCTGACCATCCATCGCAGCAAGGGGATGGAGTTCGCGGTGGTCTACTGCCCGTATCTCTGGGCGTCCGTACAAGTGCACGACGATTGTCCGGTGTTCCACGAGCCGGGAGCCACCGCACCGCGTGTCGTTGCGGTGGGGGGCCCCGATGACCCGGATCACGCGCGATACGCGACGTTGGCGCTGGAGGAAGAGCGTGGGGAAGACCTGCGATTGGCCTACGTGGCGCTCACGCGGGCGCGTCACCAAGTCGTACTGTGGTGGGCAGTTGTCCAGGGGTCCGAGCACTCGCCGCTTGCGCGACTGCTGTGCTCGCAGGGGCCTGCTGGCGTCATTCCCGCCGCCGGGAAGGCGCTCCCAGACGATGATGCGGTGATGCGGATCCTGGCCGATCGCGCCGCGCGCCATTCGGCCGACATCGCCGTGGAGCGCATCGGCCGAGATCTGGATGCGCGCTTTCGGCCGGCCGTCGTGGTCGCGCCAGAGATGACGACCGCGGTGTTCGGTCGTCACGTGGACGTCGGCTGGCGGCGCACGTCCTACAGCGGCATCGTTGCGGCGGCGCATCGTGACTGGGCGTCCGAAGGTCGAGAGTTGGTCCGCAGTGACGACGAGGGGTCCGCGGCGGCCGAGCCGACCGGGCCCGACGACGGTCCGGCGAGCACCGGCGTGCCACTGCCACTCGCCGGAATGCCCGCCAATGCAGAAGTCGGCACGGTCCTGCACGCGGTCCTGGAGCGGGTGAGCTTCGCGGCAAGCGACCTCACCGGCGATCTCGCGGTGGCGATCGCGGACGAGGCCGCACGGTGTGGCGTCGAGCTCGGCGATGCTCGACGTGTGGCCGATGCCCTCGCCGCGACACTCGCGACGCCCCTCGGCCCGGAATTCGACGAGCGCACGCTGTGCGGGATCCACGACGCGGATCGGCGAACGGAACTGGGCTTTGAGATCCCATTGGGCGGGGGCGATCGCCCCCACGGTGGGTCGATCGTCGGCGATATCGCCGACGTGTTGCACGCCCATCTCCCGCACGGAGATCCGCTGCATGCCTATGCCGATCGGTTGTCCACCGCCGAGTTTGCGCCGGCCGAGCTCCGGGGCTACCTGACCGGGTTCATCGACGCGGTGCTCCGGCTCCCCGGCGGCGCGGACGCCGCGGTGCAGTACGTGGTCGTCGACTACAAGTCGAACCTGCTGGGGGTTCATGGCGAACCGGCAACGGCCTGGGACTATCGCCCGGCCGGTATCGGCGCGGCCATGTGCGCGGCGGACTATCCGCTGCAGGCGCTGCTGTACCTGGTTGCCCTCTACCGATACCTGCGTTGGCGATTGCCCCACGGTGATCCCGAGGCGTCGATCGCGGGCGTTGCCTACTTGTTCGTGCGCGGGATGCTCGGCCCGGACGGCCCGCGCTTCGACGGGCGTCCGGGCGGTGTGTGGGCCTGGGCTCCGCCCCGTGGCCTCATCGCGAACGTGAGCGATCTGCTCGATGGGGGTGAGCGATGACGACGCGGCTGACGGATCCACGTGCGGATCCACTCGACCCCCAGATCGCGACGCGGGCGCCCGCCAACCTGGCCGCGTTCAACCGTGCCGGCGTGCTCATCGCCGCCGACGTGCACGTGGCGGTGCGGCTTGGCGCGTTGTTGGGTGAAGCCGACGGGGACGTGCTGCTGGCGGCTGCGCTGGCGGTCCGGGGCCCGCGCGTGGGCCACGTGTGCATCGATCTCGCCGTGGTGCGCAAGGTTGTCGCTGTCGATCGGGAGACCGCTCCCGGCGTCCAGGAGTTGCCATGGCCGGACACTGGCGCCTGGGTCGCGCGGGTCGCGAGCAGCCCAATGGTCGCCATTGGGGAAGCGGCAGTGACCGCCCGCCCGTTCCGACTTGTCGGCTCCCGGCTGTACCTCGATCGTTACTGGCGCGACGAGCGCCGGGTCGCCGCACAGTTGCTGGAGCGTGTTGGGGGTGCTTGGGCCGCCGCCGCGGACATCGAGCCCGCGCTTGCCCGGTTGTTTCCCGAGGTCTCCGACGCCGCGCGCACCGCCGCGCGCTGTGCGGCCAGCTCCCGCTTGGTCGTGATCACCGGTGGGCCGGGCACCGGCAAGACGACCGCGGTTGCCAAGATCGCGGCACTGCTGTGCGAGCAGGCCCGGTCGGCGGGTCGGCCGTGGCCGCTGATTGCCCTCGGCGCCCCGACCGGCAAGGCGGCCGACCGCCTGAAGGAGTCGATCCGCGAGCAGGTGTCCGAATTCGCCACCACGGGCGACATACGGACCCACCTCGGCGGGCTCGAGACCTCGACGCTACATCGCCTGCTCGGGTCCCGTCCGAGGACGCGCACGCGGTTTGTGCATGACCGCGAACATCCGCTGCCGCACGACGTCGTGGTCGTGGACGAGGCGTCGATGCTCTCGCTGTCGCTGATGGCCCGCTTGCTCGATGCGCTGCGCGCCGATGCACGGTTGGTCCTGGTGGGCGATCCCGGTCAGCTCGCGTCGGTCGAGGCCGGAACCGTGCTCGGGGATGTCGTCGGTGCATCGGGATCCCCGTCGGTCGGGCCGATGTCCGGCCACGTCGTGCTGCTCAGGCGGGTGCACCGTTTCGGTGAGGCCATCGCCCGGCTCGCTGACGCGATCCGTGACGGCCGCCCCGACGACGCTGTGGCCGCGCTACGCGGCGGGGATGCGGCAATCGCGTGGATCGATCCCGCGCGTGACCCTGACGCTCTGGGAGTCCTTCGGGACGACGCGATCGCATGGGGCATGCGGCTCGTTCAGGCCGCCCGACGCGGCGATGCGGTGGCGGCCCTCGCCGCGCTGTCGCGCTTTCGTGTGTTATGCGCGCATCGCCGCGGCCGGTATGGGGTCAGCGACTGGACAGCGGTGATTGAGCGCTGGCTCGCCGAGCGCATCCCGGGGTTTCGGGCGGGGGCGCCCTGGTACGTGGGACGGCCCGTGATGGTGACCGCCAACGACTACGCGCTCGGGTTATTCAATGGAGACACCGGTGTGGTCGTGGCGGACGACGACGGGCGCCCGGAAGTCGCATTCGCCCGCGGCGCGTCGGTCATCCGGGTTGGTCCGGCACGACTCGCCGATACACAGACCGTCCACGCCATGACGATTCACAAGAGCCAGGGCAGCCAGTACGCCACGGCGGTCGTGGTGGTACCCGATCGATCGTCACCGCTGTTGACCCGCGAACTCCTCTACACCGGCGTGACCCGGGCCGAGACGCGGGTGATCGTGATCGGATCGGAGGACGCGATCCGTGCGGCGGTGGCCCGACCGATCGCCCGTGCATCCGGCCTGCGGGAGCGCCTTTGGGATCCGGGTCAACCGGACCGATTGACAGGATCCGTGGAGCAATGAGGATCCTTCACGCCGCAGACCTGCATATCGACAGCCCCCTCGGCGGGCTCTCGGCCTATGAGGGGGCCCCCGTGGACGAAATCCGCGGGGCGACCCGCCGCGCCACCGAGCATCTCGTCGACACCGCCATCGCGCAGGAGGTTGACGTGGTCGTCGTTGCGGGCGATGTCTTCGACGGCGACTGGCGCGATTACTCGACAGGCCTGTTCTGGATCGGGCAGTTGGCGCGGTTGAACGACGCCGGGATTCCGGTCGTGGTGATCACCGGCAATCACGATGCCGCCAGCATCGTCAGCCAGAGCCTCACGCTGCCGCCCAACACGGCCCTTTTGAGCAATGCGCACCCTGAGGTCTTGGTGATCGACGACCTCGATCTGGCAGTGGTCGGTCAGGGATACGCGTCGCGCGTGGTGACCGACGACCTGGCCGCCGCGTATCCGCCCGCCGACCCCGGCCTGTTCACGATTGGTCTCTTGCACACGAGTCTCGATGGGCGCCCCGGGCACGACGCCTACGCTCCGACGACCGTCGAGACCCTGCGCAGCAAGGGGTACAAGTACTGGGGTCTGGGCCACGTCCATCAGCGAGAAGTGATCGCGACCGACCCGTGGATCGTCTTCCCGGGCAACGTGCAGGGTCGCCACTCGCGCGAGACGGGGCCCAAGGGCGCGACGCTTGTGACGGTCGAGTCCGGCCAGGTGGTCGATGTCGACGCGATCCCGCTCGACGTCGTGCGTTTCACGACATGCGAGGTCGATGCATCCGACATGCGCGATCGCGACGAGGTCGTCGGGACCGTCGCGCAGCGATTCGCCGAGATCCGCGTCGAGGCGGGCTCGCGTCTGGCGGTCGCCCGCGTGAAGCTGGTTGGGGCGTCGCCGGCCCACGAGGAGCTGTGGCGCGATCCACACGGGTTCGAGGCCGAGGTCCGATCCGTGGCCCAGCAGGCCGACCGCGTCTGGGCCGAGAAGGTCACGCTCGCGACATCGCGTCCCGGCGACCGGGACCGCTTTCGCGATGACGAGGCCGTGACGGCGATCTCGGCACGCATCACACAGCTGCGCGGGACTCCGGGCCTGCTCGCCGAGTACGCGGGCGAGCTGGACGCGCTGCGGACCAAGCTGGCCGCCGATGCCAGAAGCGGCGGGCACGACGCCGTGGACACACTGCGGATCGGGACGCCAGAGCACCTCGCCGAATGTCTCGATGCGAGCCGCGAGCTGATCATCGCGTTGCTCGCCGACGGGGCGACGTGAGAATCGACCGCCTCGACCTGACCCGTTTCGGCGGGTTTACGGATCGGTCGATCGACCTCGCCGGCGACGGGGTTCATGTGATCGTGGGTGCCAACGAAGCGGGCAAGACGACCGCGATGGCCGCGATTCGCCAACTGCTCTACGGCATCCCGCCGCAGTCGCCGCACGATTACCTGCACAGCTACCAGGAACTGCGCATCGGGGCAGCGCTGCGGGTCGACGGCGGTGAGCGCCACGAGGTGGTCCGGTTGAAGCGCAACGTGAACCCGCTCCGCGACGCCGACAACCTGCCGATCGACGAGACGACGTTTGCACGGTGGTGCCACGACATCGACCACGCGATCTTTGCGAGCGTCTTCGCCATCGGCCACGACGAGATCGCCAGCGGCGGTGCGGCGCTGCTGGAAAGCGATGGGGATCTCGGGCGGGCGGTGTTCAGCGTCAGCCGGGGCACCACGGATCTGAACGAGGTCCTGCGGACGCTCGACCAGCGGGCCGAGACGCTGTTCAAGCGCGCCGGACAGAATCCTCGCTTGAACGCCGCCATTCGCGACTACAAGGAGCGTCGCGCGCGGGCGAACGAGCTGTCGGTCAACGCCCGTGAGGTCACCGATCTCGACGCCGACCTCCGCGACGCCGAGGGGGCACAGGCCGACCTGTCCGGCCAGCGGGATGCGCTCCTGGCTCGGCGCGAAGTCCTCGAGCGGATCAAGGCCGTGCTGCCGCATCTTGCCGAGCGCAGCGAGTGTCTGGCGCGCCGCGATGCACTCGCTGCCGAGGGACGTCTGGTCGACCCGGCCGTCGAGACCGTGCTCATCGAAGCCCGTGACGCGCGTCGCAGCGCACACCAGCGGGAGGGCATCGCGCGCGAGGCCGTGGCCGGTGTCGAGCACACGCTCAAGGATCAGCGGGTCGACGCCGAACTGCTGGCCCAGCGTGAGGTCATCGCCGGGCTGCAGTCGGCAGCGGGCGCATATCGGCAGAATCTCGACGATCTGCCACGCCGTCGCGGGGCGCTGCAGGCCGCGAACGCACGTCTGACGGGGCTGCTGGCAGAACTCCCGCCCGGCTGCTCGCGCGATGCCTCGGGGCTGCCGGCGATCTCGGCCGGTCAGGCGGCCCGGATCGCTGAGCTCGCCGCCGAGTTCCCGCGCCGCGACGAGCAGCTCACCCACGCGGAGCGGCAAGTTGGCGCCACCATGCAGCGGCTCGAGCGGTTGCGCGGTGAGCGGGCGGAGCATCCGGCGCCGTCGGATCCGCGGGCGCTCGAGGACGCCCTCGATCGCGTACGGGGCCACGGAGACCTCGAGGCGGCTCGGGCCGAGGCGGTCGCTGATCTCGCGGCCAGCGAGCCACGGGCGCAGGCGGCGATTACCCGTTTGCGGCTCGGCGCCGCCGACCCGCGAGGGCTCGATGCGATTCCGGTGCCGGGTCTCGAGGTAATCCGGCAACATCGCGCGCTCCTCGACGAAGCATCGCGCGACCTGGCGGCGATCGGCCAGCGGATCTCGGCGCTCGAGGACGAGCGCGCCCGGCAGGGACGGGAGTTGGAGGCTCTCTTGCGCGGCGCACGGCCCCCGAACGACGCCGAACTGGCCGCGGCACGAGCGTACCGGGACGAGGGGTGGGAGTGGATCGTGCGCGTCTGGCGGGATGCCGGTAGCGAGGCCGCCGCCGGCACGTGGGCCGGCGGAACGCCACTTGCAGATGCGTACATCGAGGCGGTCCATGCTGCGGATGCGCTTGCGGACCGTCTGCGCCACGAAGCCGCTGCGGTTGCGCGTCGGGCGGCGCTGGAGGCGCAGCTCGCCACGGCGGATCAGCGCCTGAACGATGAGCGGACGCGCCGAGAACGGGCCGTTGCGCACCTCGAGCAGTACGGCGCCGAGTGGCGTGCGGTCTGGGCACCGGCCGGGGTGGTTCCGGACGCGCCGGCCGCGATGGAGGCATGGCATGAGCAGTTCCGATCGGCCGTCGAGGCCTCCGTGACCGCCCGTGAGCGCGCGCTCGGGATCACCGGCCTCGACCGTGCGATCGCCACGGATCTTGAGGAATTGGG
>JADGPF010000043.1 GCA_017882585.1 Thermoleophilia bacterium | reverse complement strand
GGGCGGGGAAGATGACGTTCCAAAGACACGGTGACCTCCAGTCGTACGCGGGGCATTTCAGGCTAGCGATGACCCCGGACGGAACATACGTTCGTCGCCGTCGTGCATGCGCGCGGACGACGTCCAGCCGGGCAGGCGGCCGGCGTTCGTTGCACAATGCGTGGGTGACTTCATCCCGACGACGCCCGTGAGCGGGGCCAGGCTGCACGCGATCCAGGATCGGCGGTGGCTGGTTCTTTGGGTCACTTGCGTCGGGGCGTTCATGTCACCACTGGACTTCAGCGCCGTCTCGGTCGCCCTCCCCGACATGGGCCGCGATGTTCACCTGAGCTTCGCCCAGGCGCTGTGGGTCCAGGCCGGGTATCTGCTCACGTACACCCTGATGTTGGTGCCGTCGGGCCGCATCGCCGACCAACTCGGGCGACTGCGCGTCTGGCGCGCCGGGATCTTCGTATTCGCCGTGACGTCGCTGCTGACGGGGATCAGCGTCGACACCGCGTGGCTGCTGGTCTCCCGGTCGTTGCAGGGCATCGGCGCAGGGATGATGACCGGCACCGCGACGGCACTGGTGAGTACCGTGTTTCCCGCCGGGGAGCGGGGGCGGGCGATCGGCATCAACGTCACCGCCGTGTACTTGGGGTTGTCGACCGGCCCGCTGATCGGCGGTCTGCTCGTCTCGAGCCTGGGCTGGCGCTGGGTGTTCTTCGTCAACGTGCCCGTCGCCGCGATCACACTGCTGGCCGCGCGCCGGCTGTACGACCCGGATCGGCGCAGCGGGCGTCCGCAGATCGATATCCCGGGAACGGTGCTCCTGACGGCCGGTCTCGGGTGCCTGTTGACGGCGCTGACCTTCGGCGCGGACTGGGGCTGGTCGAGTACCCGGGTGGTGAGCCTGTTCGTGGTCGCCGCGGTGGCACTGACGTCCTTCGTCATCGTCGAGCGATTCGTGCCGGTGCCCGTGATCGACCTGGGCCTGTTTAGGCGCAGCCGAGTGTTCGCCGCTGCGAACGCGGCCGCGCTGTTGAACTACACCGCGATGTTCGGTTCGATCGCCCTCACCGCGATCGCGCTCGAGGTCTCGGCGGGCAAGAGCCCGATCGCGACCGGGGCGATCCTGATCGTCCAGCCGGCCGTGATGGTGTGCTTGTCGCCGTTTGCCGGCCGCCTGTCGGACCGCATCGGCTCGCGCCTACTGTGCACGGGCGGGATGCTGCTCGTCGCGCTCGGGCTCGCGTTGCTGTCGATCGTCCCCAATGGCATGCCCTTGACGCACGTGTTCCCGGCGCTGGTCGCGATCGGCGTGGGCATGGCGATGTTCAGCTCGCCCAATACCTCCGCCGCGATGAATTCGGCGCCCGATGCGGCGCTCGGGGTGGCCGCGGGCGTGCTGACGACGATGCGCAGTCTCGGACAGTCGATGTCGATCGCCGTGCTCGGGGCGATCACCGCGGCCCATCTCGGCGCGGCCGGCGGCAAGCTGTTGCTCGGAGGCTCCGCGCCGCCGGGCAGTGCCGCGGCCTTCCTCGACGGGTACCGCACGGCGATGGCCGTTGGTGCCGGGGTCGCGGTCATCGGCGCACTCGTCTCGCTCACACGTGGATCGCGCCCGCCGCGGGTCGTCACGGTCACCGCCCCGACCGATGCAGCGCTGTCGGCCGGATCAGCCGCATCGGACCGGTAGGCCGACCTCCCGGGCGGTGCTCTACCCTGGGTTGGAGATGTCCGAGACCTCACTCGTGCGCGAACAGCTCGCCGACGTCCCCGACCGGCCCGGCGTGTACGTGTACCGCGACGCCGAGGAGCGCGTGCTCTACGTGGGCAAGGCCAAGTCCCTGCGCCGGCGCGTGCGGAGCTACTTCCAGGCACCGATGACCGCTCCGGACCCGGCTGCGGCGGCCGACCCCCTCGCCGCGCGGTCGGGCCAGCACCCAAAGATCGACGATCTGGTGTCGCGGATCGTCAGTCTGGAGACGATCGTTACCGCCACCGAGGCCGAAGCGCTCATCCTCGAGGCGAACCTGGTCAAGCGCCACCGTCCGCCGTTCAACGTGAAGCTGCGCGACGACAAGAGCTACCCCTACATCGGAATCAGCCTCGACGAGGCGTACCCCCGGGTGTATTTCACCCGCGAGCAGCACCGTCGGGACCGGCTCTACTTCGGGCCGTTCAGCAGCGCGTCGAAGGTGCGGGAAACGCTTTCGCTGATCGGGCGAATCTTCCCCAGCCGCCCGTGCGAGGGGCCGGAACCGGGTCGACCCTCGGGCGTTCCATGCCTCGATTACCACATCAAGCGGTGCCTGGCGCCCTGTGTGGGATACATCTCCCACGACGACTACCGCTCGCTCATCGACCAGATCATCGCCTTCCTGTCGGGCCGATATCGGGGACTCGAGGATGAGCTTGCCGCGCAAATGCAGGCGGCCGCCTCGGCGCAGGAGTACGAGCAGGCCGCCATCTACCGCAATCGCCTCGGCGCCGTGCGCCACCTGATGGAGCGCCAGGTGGCGTCGACGGATCAGCTCGGGAGCCTCGATGTCCTGGGTGTCGCGGTGATCGACGACATCGCCAACGTCCAGGTCATGCAGGTCCGCGATGGGGTGCTGAGTGATCGCCACTCGTTCTTCTTGGAGGGCGTGGGGGATGAAGACCCGGCCATGGTCCTCGAGGGATTCGCGATCGAGTACTACGCGATGGCGCTCGCCATTCCGCCGCTGGTGGTGGTCTCGCGCACGGTCGGGGCGCTCCCCGACCTGGCGGCGCTGCTGTCGGAGCGGCGCGGTGCCCGCACCGACGTGCGCACCGGCCGCGGCGACCGTGACCGGCTCGCGGTGATGGCCGAGCGCAACGCACAGCTGGCCGTCGACCAAGAGCGCCGTCGCCATGAGCGCAACCGCGAACGTCGCCGTCGGGCACTGGTCGACTTGCAGACGGACCTGGGCCTTCCGGCGCCACCGATTCGGATCGAGTGCTACGACATCTCAAACCTGGGTGACAGCTTTGCGGTCGCGTCGATGGTCGTCTTCGAGGCCGGCGCGCCCAACAAGGCCCACTACCGGCATTTCACGATGCGCTTCGACGGTGGCCAAAATGACTTTGCACGCATGCGCGAGGCCCTCACACGGCGCTTCGCGCGATTGCGCGAGGGCGAGGAGGATCCGTCGTTCGGTTCGCGGCCGGGGCTTGTCGTGATCGACGGGGGCAAGGGGCAGCTGTCGGCGGCACTCGCGGGCATCGACGATGCCGGGATATCGGGGCTCTCGGTGATTGGCCTGGCCAAGCAGCGCGAGGAGGTCTTCCTTCCGGGGCGTTCGGCACCGGTGTTGCTGCCGGAGGCATCGTCGGGCCTGCGCCTGCTCACGCAGGTCCGCGATGAGGCGCACCGATTTGCCTTGCGCCACCATCGCAAGTCGCGGACCCGCGGTATGACCCGGGGTCTGATCGACGCCCTGCCGGGTGTCGGGCCGGTACGCCGTCGCGCGATTCTCAGCTACTTTGGAACCCCGGACAGGGTGGCCCAGGCGACCCGCGAGGAACTTGAGGGAGTTCCCGGCTTGCCGCCGAAGGTTGCACGAGACATCTGGGAGCATCTGCATCGCGCGCCGGACGCCGAGGATGTCCCGCGCGCAAACGCGGCGCCGTAACCACAGGAGAGCCCGGTAGTGGAATTGACCGTGATCACCGGCATGAGCGGCGCTGGCAAGAGCCAGACGATGGGCGTGTTCGAGGACGCCGGCTGGTACGTGGTCGACAACCTGCCGCCGCGCCTGCTCACTGATCTCGCGCGCCTGTTCGTGAACGAGGGCACAGTGGACCGGGCTGCGGTGGTGTGCGACATCCGGGGCGGCGAATACTTCGACGACCTCGGCGAGCAGATCGACATCACCGCGACCCAGCTCGGGGTCGAGCCGCGCATCGTGTTCCTCGAAGCGGACGACGCCGCCCTGCTGAACCGGTTCCGCGAGACGCGGCGGCGCCATCCGCTGGCGGCCACCGGGACGCTCCAGGAGGGCATCCGGCGCGAGCGTGCAATGCTGGCGGGAATTCGCGCGCGCGCCGAGATCGTCATCGACACGTCCGGACTCAATATCTGGGATCTGCGACGGACGGTCGCCGAGGCGACCTTCGCGCCGGGCGAGCGCCAACGGCTGCAGATCCTGTTCGTGTCGTTCGGGTTTAAGTACGGCGCCCCCTCGGATGCTGACCTGCTGTTCGACGTTCGGTTCATCACCAATCCGCACTACCACAAGGACTTTGCCCCGCTGACCGGGCTTGATCCCGACGTGGCGCAGTTCGTCAACGACACGCCCGAGATGGCGGGATTCCTCCCGCGCCTGGAATCGCTGCTGGACTTCCTGCTGCCGGCCTATGCGGCCGAAGGCAAGAGCCACCTCGTCGTCGGCTTCGGGTGCACCGGCGGCCGGCACCGCAGCGTGGTGCTCGCCGAGACCGCGGCGCGGCGCTATCGGGGCCGTCCAGAGTTTGAAGTCGCCGTGTCACATCGCGACATCAGCCGGGCGATGCTGCGCGCGCCCGGTGACGCCGACGTGACCCCGGCGGCGAACTGATGACGCCGGCGCGTCGCCCCACCATCGCCGCGCTCGGTGGCGGTACCGGCCTGTCGTCGTTGTTGCGCGGGCTCAAGCTCGCGCCGGTCGATCTGACCGCGGTGGTGACGGTCGCCGACGACGGGGGCTCGTCGGGACGCCTGCGCCGGGAGCTCGGGATCCTGCCGCCCGGCGACATCCGCAACTGCCTCGTGGCGCTCGCCGACGATGAGTCGCTGATGGGCAAGCTGTTCCAACATCGGTTCGCCGATGGCGACCTGTCCGGGCATCCGTTCGGCAACCTGTTCCTCGCGGCGCTGACGGAGGTCACCGGCGACTTCGATCTTGCGATCCAGGAGTGCTCGCGAGTCCTCAAGATCCGCGGGGCAGTCGTCCCCTCGACGTTACGACAGGTGCGTCTCTGGGCCGAGCGGATCGACGGTACCGTCGTGTGCGGCGAGACGAACATCGCCGCCGGATTCGCCGCCTGCCGGCGTGTCTGGTTTGATCCGGCGCCTGAGGCCTACCCGCCGGCGATCGCCGCACTGCAGCGGGCGGACGTGATCGTCCTCGGTCCGGGGAGCCTGTTCACGAGCGTCCTGGCCCACCTGGCGGTGCCCGAGATCGCCCAGGCGGTGCGCGAGTCCCGCGGCTTGCGGGTATACGTCTGCAACGTGATGACCCAACCGGGCGAGACCGACGGCTTTTGCGCCGGCGACCACATCGCGCGCGTGCTCGACGCGGTCCCGGGCGGAGTCGATGTCGTGGTCGTGCACGAGGGCGACTTCGACCCTCAGGCGATCGCTGCGTATGCGTCGATGGGACAGGTCCCGGTCGAGATCGATCGTGCGCGCGTCGAGGCGCTCGGCGTGCGGGTCGTCACCGCGCCGCTTGCCGACGCGGGCCGGGTCGTGCGGCACAGCCCGCAGGCGTTGGCGAGCGTCCTGTTGGACTTGACCTCAGAGCAGATGGCCCGGCGGGCGTCCGACCAGGTGGCCGAGCCGACGGCCTAGTCCGGCCGTCGCACGCAAAGCGGTCCCCGGTGCGTCACTGTCACCGCCGTGTCACACCGTTCTTGCCAGCGCAGGAGTCGGTCGGAAGGAAACGAACGTCGCGTGTGCAACACGTTAACGCGATGTGAAAGTGACGCTTGCAACGAACTCGCGGCTTGCATATGGTCACGGACGACATACGCCGGTCCATCTTTTTGCCGTCGTGTGTTTCGCACGGTGCGTCACGTGGGTTTGCCGTGCGGATGTCTTCCTCTTTGCTTATCCCAAAGGAGTCACACCTCAATGGGTGCACGAGCTCAAGCAATTCTGCCGCTCGCCTTGGTAGTCGGCGTGTTGGCGTTTCTGTGGACGGAGTTCTCGCTGAACTTCACGTTCCACTGGTACACACTGTCGGGATCGGACAAGGCCGGCTCGGTCGGCATTCCTCATTCGTTTCATCTGATCCTCCCGACCGCATTTATCGCGTGGGGTTTGTTCTTCTGCGCTGGCGGTGACAACGCTGCCTTCGGCAAGATCGTTGTCGCTTCTGTGTTTGGTTCGGTCGCCGCGTTGATCACGATGTACCTGTCGTACAAGACGGCGGACTTCCCGAAGTTCTGGGGCATCGCGCTGTGGGTCGGCATCTTCGCCTTCATCCTCGTCGCGATTCTTATCGCTGGTGACTGGTACTACGTCGCCGGAACGTTCCCGGCCTTTGCGGCCGTGTTCCTCTGGTGGATCGCCACCGGCCTTGATGGCTGGGTCCCGAACAGCGGTGGAGACAAGAGCTCCACCGCCGCTTGGGCTGCAAACAAGGGCGGCGGTGCTGCCGGCGGGCTCCTCTCCACATCGTGGGGATGGGTCTGGTTCGACACGCTGGTTACCTTGATCTGCGGTTGCATCCTCGGCATCGTTTCGGCCAAGGTTGCCGCACTCATCACCCCGAAGCCGAAGGCTGCTGAGGGCTGATCATCTGGTCACACGGCGCTCGCGCCGGGTGAATGTTCCTTCGAAGGGGGGCCCATTGCGGGCCCCCCTTCGCCGTTGCGGAGACCACCGCGGCCCGTGATCGGTTGACGATTGACACACGCGAATCCGCGGCGAAGACCCGGGAAATGGTCTGGTAATCTCGCCGCACTGTTCCAGCGGTGTCACGAAGGGGCGAGATGAGCGTACGCGTGGGTATTAACGGCTTCGGCCGGATTGGCCGGAACGTGTGTCGGGCCGCAGCGGGCAACGACGACGTCGAAATCGTCGCCGTCAACGACATCACGGACACTCCGACCCTCGCGTACCTGCTGCAGTACGACTCGATATTCGGCCGCTATCCGGGCGAGGTCTCGGCCGACGGTGACGCGATCGTCGTCGCTGGGCGCCGCGTGAGGGTGCTGGCCGAGCGTGATCCCGCGGCGTTGCCCTGGGGCGAGCTCGGCGTCGATGTCGTGGTCGAGAGTACGGGGCTGTTTACCGACCGCGACAAGGCGGCCGCCCACCTCGACGGCGGTGCCAAGAAAGTCATCATCTCGGCGCCCGCGAAGGGTCCGGACATCACCATTGTCCTCGGGGTGAACGACGACCAGTACGACCCGGCGGTCCACCACGTCGTCTCGAACGCGTCGTGCACGACGAACTGCTTGGCGCCGGTCGCCAAGGTGCTCGATGAGTCGTTCGGGCTCGTGCAGGGTTTCATGACGACCTGCCATGCGTACACCAACGACCAACGCATCCTGGACCTGCCGCACTCGGATCTGCGTCGCGCCCGTGCCGCGGCGCTATCGATCATCCCGACTTCGACTGGTGCCGCCCGCGCGATTGGCGAGGTACTGCCGCACCTGAAAGGCAAGCTCGACGGCTTCGCCCTGCGCGTGCCGACCCCCGACGGGTCGATCGTCGACCTGACCGCGGAGGTCGGGCGCGAGACGACCGTCCAGGAGGTCAACGCGGCGATGAAGGCGGCCGCCGACGGCCCGCTGAACGGCATCTTGGGCTACACCGACGCGCCGATCGTGTCCCGCGACGTCATCGGCGACCCGCACTCCTCGCTGTTTGACTCGGGGCTGACAATGGTCCGCGGGACGACGGTCAAGGTGGTCTCGTGGTACGACAACGAGTGGGGATATTCGTGCCGGGTCGTGCAGCTCGCGACGCGGCTGCTGCCGTAGCATGACGCTCCTCGACATCACCAGTCTTGGGCAGGACCTCACGGGCGCACGCGTGCTGGTAAGGGCCGATCTCAACGTTCCCCTAGAGGACGGCCGCATTACCGACGATGCCCGGATCGCGGCGAGCGTGCCAACCATCCGCGAGCTGCTGAGCCGTGGCGCGGCGGTCGGCGTTTGCAGCCACCTCGGCCGGCCCAAGGGGCAGCATCGGCCCGAACTCTCGCTGACGCCATGCGCGATCAGCCTCGGGCAGTTCCTCCAGCGCCCCGTCGACCTGCTGCCCGACTGTGTCGGTGCGGAGGTCGCCGCCCGGATCGAGGCACTGCAGCCCGGCGAGGTCGTGATGCTCGAGAACCTGCGATTCCATGCTGAGGAGGAGGCCAACGATCCGGCCTTCGCAGCGGCGCTCGCGGCGGGGTTCACCCACTACGTCAACGACGCGTTCGGCGCGGCGCATCGCGCGCACGCCTCCACCGAGGCGGTTGCGCACGTGTTGCCGTCGTACGCCGGTCTGCTGATGGCACGCGAGGTGGAGATCATTGGGGGTCTGTTGGAGCGCCCGCAACACCCGTTTGTCGCGGTGCTCGGCGGCTCGAAGGTCAGCGACAAGCTCCCGCTCATCCAGGCGCTCTTGGAGCGCTGCGACCGTGTGCTGGTCGGCGGGGCGATGTGCTTTACATTCTTGGCCGCCTCAGGCGACCCGGTTGGCACTAGCCTGCACGAGGGACCCGACGCCCAGCGGATGGCCCGCGACCTGCTCGAGTCTGGGGTGCGGCTGAACTGCATGCTGCAGCTGCCGTCCGACATCCTCGTTGCCGATCGCTTCGCCGGCGATGCGAACCTGCGGGTCGTCGCCAGCGACGGCATTCCCGACGGCTGGATGGGCGTCGATATCGGCCCGCGGACCGCGGCGACCTACCGCGAGGTGATCGCTGACGCCGGAACCGTGTTCTGGAATGGTCCGATGGGCGCGTTTGAGACCGCGGCCTTCGCCGACGGAACCCGCGCCGTCGCTGACGGGATGGTCGCCTCAGACGGTGTCACGGTCGTCGGTGGCGGCGACTCCGGCGCGGCCGTGGCCCAGTTCGGCCTGGCACACGAGTTCACGCACGTGTCCACCGGTGGCGGTGCAGCGCTTGAGATGATTGAAGGCCGCGTACTGCCGGGAGTTGCCGCACTTCAGCGTCGGGGGTAGTCATGCAGGGTCGTCGCCCGTTGATCGCGGGGAATTGGAAGATGCACAAAACCCCCGCGGAGGCGCGGGAGTGGTGTGCGGGCTTCCGGGACCGCCTCCCGGCCGTGCCGCCCGGGGTCGATGTGGCCGTGTGTCCCCCGTTTACGGCGCTCGAGGCCGTGTCTGCGGCGTTGCGCGGGCACCCGGCCTGGGTCGCGGCCCAGACGATCAGCGACCAACCCAGCGGGCCGCATACGGGCGAAGTCTCCGCGTCGATGGTCTTTGGGTGCGGTGCACGTGGATCGATCCTCGGCCATTCGGAGCGGCGCGCGATGGGCGAGACCGACGCGATGGTCGCGTCGCGCGTGCGCGCCGCGCTCGATGCCGGTCTGCGCCCGATCATCTGCATCGGCGAGTCGCTGGACGAGCGCGAAGGCGGCGTGACCTCGGAGATCTTGGCGGATCAGCTGATGGTGGCGATTGGCGTGGTTCGCGCGAATGAGGTCGACCGCATCGTGATCGCGTACGAGCCGATTTGGGCGATCGGCACCGGACGGATGGCGACACCTGAGATGGCCCAAGAGACCATCGCCGCGATGCGCGCTTCGGCCGCGCCCCACCTCGACGCCAACCGGCTTCGGATCCTTTATGGCGGCAGCGTGACGCCCGCGTCGGCGCGCGAACTGCTCGTGGCGCCGGATATCGACGGCGCTTTGGTCGGCGGCGCCAGCCTTGACCCAGAGAGCTTCGCGATGATCATCGAGGCGGCAGGATGAGCACCGCGGTCCGCGGACCGCTCGTTCTCGTCGTGATCGACGGGTTCGGCATCGCTCCGGATGGTCCAGGCAATGCCGTGTCGCTGGCGCGCACGCCCAGTCTCGACGCGCTGGCGCACGAGGGCTCGTCCACTCGCCTGGTCGCATCGGGCCTGGCCGTCGGCCTGCCCGACGGCCAGCAGGGCAATTCGGAGGTCGGTCACCTCAACCTCGGCGCCGGACGACGCGTGCCGCAGATGCTGGTGCGCATCGACGAGTCCATCTCCTCGGGCGATCTCGCGACCAACCCCGCCCTCCTCGAGACGCTGCGCGTTGGACGCGAACAGGCGCTGCACCTGGTCGGGCTCATTGGCGACGGCGGTGTGCACGCGGCGTCTCGTCACCTGCTGGCGCTCATCTCGATCGCGCGCGCGGCGGGCGTCGAGCGAATCTACGTCCACGCGTTCACCGACGGCCGGGACACTCGGCCTGATGCAGGCCTTGCGGCCGTCGAACAAATTGAGGTTGTCGCACCGGTGGCCACCATCTGCGGGCGTTACTTCGCGATGGACCGCGACAAGCGCTGGCAGCGCACGGCCACGGCGTACGACGCGATGGTGTGGGGTCGCGCCGAGCAGCACGCGTCGACGGGCGCCGAGGCGGTGCGCCAGTCCTATGCGGCCAACGTCGGCGATGAGTTCATTCTGGCAACGGTCGTGGGTGACGCCGACGTCGGCAGGATTCGCGACGGAGACGCGGTGCTGTACTTCAACTTTCGCCCGGACCGGGCGCGGCAACTGACCCAGGCGCTGACACAGTC
>JADGPF010000042.1 GCA_017882585.1 Thermoleophilia bacterium | reverse complement strand
CCGGCAAGCAGCCTCGCGACCTCCGGCCAGCCATCCCACGCCGCGGCCGCGCGAGCGGCCACGAGCACTGCCGCCGGACTTTGCGATGCTTTGCCGACAAGGGGTGATACCGCGACCGTGGCCTTCCACGGGTGGCCGGCGTCGATCGACTTCACCGCCCCGCGAAGCGTCGGATTCGCCGCGAGCGCCCGGTCAAGCTCACCGAGGTCTTGCGTCACCTCGCCGCCAGCCGATGATGCTTTCGTGGTCGAGCACGCGGCGGCAGACGCCAGCAGCCACGAAAGCCCGATCATGCGGGAGCGCAGTCTCATCCTCATCACACACCGGGGTGTCAGGTTCCGTACCAGCCGGAGCACGGCCAAAAAAAAACCGCCAAACGCGGCGATCCCTGTGTAAATGATAACCGCTCAGCGTCAGCGCTTTTCGAGCGACGCGACCTGGCTGACCCTCATGTGATCAGGACTGTTCCTCGGCTCGCCCTTGCGGCGCCCCTTGTCGAGGTACATCTGCCGATCGGCACGGTCGATAGCCTGGCCCATTTCGCCGGCATGCGCGTAGTCGGCCCCTCCCAGGCTGACCTCGAGACTCACACGACCGCCATCCGTCGGTGAGTGGAGCACCTCGGCCGACCCGAGCGAGGCCTGGAGGCGCTGGAGCATGTCCGCCGAATGCGCTGATGGAACGACAACGAGGAATTCGTCGCCACCCCACCGATACAACTTGTCGTAGGGGCGCAACGCCGTGCGCAGGACGTCAGCGCACCGTCGAATGAGCAGATCGCCGACCGCGTGGCCGTGGAGATCGTTTACGATCTTGAGGTTGTCGATGTCCGCGATCACGACCGTGCCAAAGGTCGCGCGCGCCATTTCGAGTCCGACCCCTTCGACGAAGGCTCGGCGGTTGAGAGAGTCGGTGAGGGAATCGACCATCGCGGCCCGATTCAGGCGGTCATGGCTCATGCGGAGCTCCGCCTGAGCATCGGACACTTCGCGTTTTGCATCCTCCATGAGGAGCACCACCATGCCATATCCGAGCAGCACGTCGAGCAGCAGATCGAAGTAGGTGTTGTAGCGGACGAACATGGTCGCCGCACGCGCGAGTCCCGAGTCGCTGTGGCCGATGGCGAGCGCAAAGGCGGCGCCGTATGCGAGCCACAGCCCGCCAAGCAGGGCGAACGCGGCGCCCGTGGCGACGCTTCCCATCGTGCGACGCGACGGCGGCAACCAGAGCAATGCCGACCCGCAATATCCGAGGATCGGAACGGCGAGGATCGACTGCCAGATCACCATCTCGTTCAGCCCCGATCGCGCCCAAAACGCGGCGCCCGCCGAGTACAGCAGGGCACCCACGATGAGCGATGGACGCTCAAACGCGCCCGCCGCGCGCCCGCCCGAGACGTACATCGCGGTACCGCGCAGGAACCAGATGAACCCAATCAGCTTGGCGCTCTGGTACACGAAGTAGAGAAGCCGGACGAGCGGCGCCTCATCCGACGCGGTCACGGCAATCCGCGAGATCAACAGGTAGCGGACGACCAGCGCCAGAACGCCCACGGTGAGCGACAGCCACGCGGCGACCCAGGCACTGAAATAGGCGCGCCGAAAAACATACCGGCGGAGCAGCATGAAGAACCCGACGAGCAGCACCGCGCCCCCCAACTGGACGAGGACGCCGAGGAACGAAAGGACGGTCGATTCAGGGGTTTGCGTCATCCGGCAGGGAGGCCGATGGACCAGGGAGCGAGCGTCGGGAGCGTGGCCGCGAGAACGTGGCCCCAGATAGCGTAGCCCGCCAGCCCGAGGGCCCCCGACCCCGTCAATTCAAGGGCTGGCCCAACGTCGCCATGGTGGCCGGTCGCCAGATGAAACGACAACGGCTCGTAGCTTTCGCTACGAGCCGCGCCGCCGATGGGGGACCGTTGTGGGCCCACCCGCCACACAAGGTCTCGCACCATCGACCTTCACCCCGCGGTTTGATGCGGGGACCCACCTCTCTGTTACGGTCTGACCGTCATTCTTATTTGGAGACGCCGCCACCGGACATCGGCGCTTGGTGGTAGACGGCGCCGACGGTGCCGCGTTAATCCGCAGGGTCTCGGTTTTCGCGGGCCCGCTACGGGCGACCGAGGTAGGCCACGGCGCTGATTTCGACGAGAAAACCGCGGAGGGATGCGCCGACGGCGGTGCGCGTTGGATAGGGCTCTGGCATCAACTCCCGGTAAATGCCGTTAAATGCCGCCCACAGGTCTGGATCGGCCAGATAGACCGTCACCGAGACCACATCGGACAGCGCCGCGCCACCGGCGATCAGAACCGTCTCGAGGTTGCTGAGCACCTGGCGCGTCTGGGTCACGATGTCCGACCCGACGGTGACGCCCGTCTTGAGGTCGCGGGGAACCTGCCCTGATACATACAGAAAGTCACCCGCCCGGACCGCCGGCGAATATGCGCCTGCCGGCGCAGGAATGTCCGCGCCAAGTTTGATGGAATTCCACCGTTTTGTCATGTCGGTTAGTTCTCCAGAGGATTAGTCTTGCGTCGCGCTCACACGTCGGGTGACAGGGGATGAACGAACTCAGTCAGCTCGAGACACCAGCGGCAGTCGTCGATCTCGATCGACTGGCCCGGAATCTCGACCATGCGGCGGCGTACGCAACTACGCACGCTCTCGCGCTGCGCCCACACGTGAAGACGCATAAGTCAGTGCGAATCGCGACGGAGCAACTTCGGCGGGGCGCCGCCGGCGTGACCTGCGCGACCCCGCGAGAGGCGGAGGTCATGAGCGCCGTGAGCAATGACATCCTCATCGCCTATCCGCCGGTCGGAAGGCCGCGCGCCGACCGCATCGCCCGGCTGGCGCGCAAGGCACGCGTGATTGTGGCCCTGGATTCCCTCGAGGCGATCACGGAGATCGAGGGGGCGGCAACGCGGTGCGGAACAGAGGTCGGGGTGTACATCGAGCTCGACCTCGGAATGCACCGCGTTGGCGTGCCGGCGGTCGAGGCGGCAATCGGCCTGGCCAAGCGCGTCTGCGCCTCGCGGGCGCTCTCGTACGAGGGCATCGCGTTCTACCCGGGACACATTCGTGAGTCCGTCAGCAAGCAGGAAAAACCGCTTGCCGAGTTGCGCCGGCGACTCGGCGACGCGCTCGATGCACTCGGGGCAGCGGACGTCGCGCCAAAAGTCGTGAGTGG
>JADGPF010000041.1 GCA_017882585.1 Thermoleophilia bacterium | reverse complement strand
TGAGGGTCGGCGTCGACCGGTTCACGCCGGTGACCTTCACCAAGGTCATGATTCAGGGCAAGGCGCTGGCACGATGGCGCCCATACGCGGTCGAGCGGTACCGCGGGTCCGCGTCACATCCCATCGTCCAGATTCGTCCGGGCAAGCTCTCGCACGCGGGCGAGTCATTCACGCTCGGCTTCGTCCACAGCTGACCCTGCCGGGGTCACTGCCCAAGATCGACAGGACGCCACTCGTCGGATGTCGCGAGCTCGCGCAGCCACGACGGGGCGTCGGAGGCGGTGCGCGTCGTGCGGTCCAAGCAGACGTGGATCAACTCCCCGTCGGCGACCAGTTCGCTGTGGCGGATGAACCAGTGCCGGCTGCGAAACGACGACGTGCCGACTGCCGCGATCCACGTGGTGAGCTCGATCTCGTCGTCGAGCAGGATGCGCTTGCGGAACTGGGCATGGGCGTCGACGACGGGAATGCCAGGTCCGTCGGCCAGCAGATCGGTAAACGGATGACCGGAATTCCACAGCCACTCACTCAGGCCCCGGTCCATCCACCGGAACAGCGCGGTGAAGTGGATCTGCGCGACATCGACTTCGGACATCGCGATGCGGAACCTGTGGGTGTGGATGTACGGGGCCATCGTGCGTACAGAGCCTAGCTGCGGTGCACCGCACGCGGCCGCGGCAACCGCGCCCGGCCAGGTGTCGGCTAGGCTACGAGGCTGATGCTCCCCGTGGTACTGCTCGATGCGACGCCGGTTGCCGGCACTGGATGCGACCGTGCGGATTCGGGGCATGTGCGCGGGCTGATCCATGAATGGCCGCGCGACCCGGAGCCCGCGCGGCCAACGACCTTTCCGAACGCGTCGGCCAGCGATGGCTAACGCCGCGGGCCGGCGGGTGGCCGTCGACTGGCACCAGGTCGGTCGCCCCAATCACGACGAGACCGATACCGGCAGGTACCAGCAAGGGCTCACGGCATCGCTTGCCGCGCACGCGCAGCCCGGTGACGACGTCTGGGCGCTCGTCGCCTGGCCGGGCGCCGTGGACGCGGTCGGTCCCGGTATCGGACATGCCGGCATCGGTCACCGCGAGGCCGGTCGCAACGGGCGCGACGTCCGCCGGATGCTGATGACGCTGCGTCCCGACCTGGCGGTATTCGCCCATATCGCCCCGCCGGGTCTGCCGGTGCCGTTCGCGTTGGTGATGCACGACGCGCTGTTTGCAACCCATCCCGAATGGCTCGGCCCGGAGGAGCGCGAGCGCAGCGTTGCACGGAGCACGCGGACCGTCGCGCACGCACAATTCGTGATCGCGGTCTCGGAGGTCGCGCGGATCGACGTCCTGTCGGTGCTGGATCTTCGTCCGGAGCGCGTGGTCGTGATCCCGCCGGCCCCGTCACTCGCCTTTGCACCCGAGCCGGCGGCGCGCGCGCGCATCGCCGCCCGGTACGGACTCGACCGGTACTGCGTGGCGATCGGAGACACCGGCGCTCGCGGCAATCTCGCCCATGTGGCGGAGGCGGCGGGGCAGCTCGGCGACCGTCGGTTGGTGATGGTCTCGCCCCAGCGACCACCACGCGGTCGGCAGGACATCCCCGGCATCCGGTTTCTCGGCCCTCTTGGGGATGCCGATCGGGCGGACCTGTTCGCCGCCGCGCAGCTCGCGGCAGCGGTCTCATTCTATGACGGGTGCGGCCTCGGCGCGCTCGAGGCGCTGGCCTGCGGGATCCCGCTAATCGTCAGTGATCGCGGCGCGCTACGCGAGGTGGTGGGCGAGGCCGCACTGGTGATCCCGCCGAGCGTCAATGCGATCGCCGAGGGATTGCGCGCCCTCCAGGATCCGGCGGTTGCCGACCGCCTTCGTGCCGCCGGGCCCCTGCGTGCGGCCAGCTACTCGCCGACGCGCCTGGGGAGCGCCGCGTGGGCGGCGATCCGGGGTGCGGTGTCTGCCGGACGTTGACCCGCGGTCTCAGTCTCCCGCGGGGGCGACGTAGACGAACGGCAGCGTGCCGGCCACCTCCGCGAGCCGCGGCGCAGCCTGGTCGCGTGCCGATACGGTCACCTCGATGTCCGGCCACGGCGCCTTGACGTCAGGGTCGTCCCAGGCGATCCCGGCCTCGGTGGCCGGGTCGAAGTACGCCGAGCACCGGTAGATGACGTCGGCGACGTCGCTGAGCACGACGAACCCGTGGGCCAGGCCGATCGGGACGTACAGCAGCCGGGCGGTCTCGTCGTCAAGCTCGGCGCCGACCGCGCGGCCATAGGCCGGCGAGCCGCGGCGCAGATCGACGATCACGTCGAGGATGCGGCCACGGGCGCAGCGGATCAATTTGGCCTGGCCGGGCTGCGTCTGGAAGTGCAGGCCGCGGAGCACCCCGCGCGTCGAGCGGGAATGGTTGTCCTGCGCCCAGTCGTGGGTGATCCCAAGGTCGCGGAACCACTCCGCGCGGGACGTCTCGACGAAGAAGCCGCGTTCATCGTGATAGATGTCTGGCTCGATGATCAGCGCGCCGGGGATCTCGGTCGGGATGACGCGCATCTGGCCTCGCTGGAACTAGTGGTTAGCGATCGCTTCGTGATATGCGGCGACCGTGAGCTGCGCGCATCGGTCCCACGTGAACTGCCGCGCATGCGCGAGGCCGCGCCGGCGCAGATCGGCGGCCGTGTCCTTGGAGAGCACGACCCGTTCGATGCCGTCAGCGATGTCGTCGGGATCCGTCGCGTCGACCAGGATACCGGCATCGCCGACGACCTCGGGGATCGAGCTGCGGTTCGACGCGACAACGGGTGCACCGCAGGCCATCGCCTCGAGCGGCGGGAGGCCGAACCCCTCGTTGAGCGACGGGAATACCAGACACGCTGTCGCCGAATAAAGCGCCACCAGATCGTCATCGGTGACGAAGCCGGGGCGGATGACGCTGGAGCCCAGGTGCTCGAGCTCGCGCTCGAGATCGCGGTCGGTCACGCGATCCATCCCGACGACGACCAACACGCACTCTGGGGCACGCCGCCGCACGAGCCCGAAAGCGCGCAGCAGCGCGGCGAGGTTCTTGCGCGGTTCGGGGGTACCGACCCACAACAGAAATGGCGTGGGCGGGATGCCGAAGCGGTGTGCCAACTGCATCGGTTCGGGCTCGATCGGCTGGAAGCGGCGGTCCACGCCGAGAGGCACCACGCTGATGCGATCTGGGGAGATGCCGACGAGGTCGACGAGTTCGCTGCGGGTGTACTCGGACGCCACCAGGATGCGGTCGGCGCGTTTGGCGGCACGGGCGACCAGGAGGCGCTGCTGCGCGGCCCCGGCGCGCGAGAACAACTCGGGTGACCGCCACGCCAGCACGTCGTGGACGGTGACCACCAGCGGCAGGGTCGTTCGCAACGGCACCATGGTGCCCGGGCAGTGCAGCACGTCGACGTCGCGGTGTGCCGCCGTACGATCGAGCATCGCCGGGTAATAGGCGAGACGGCGCCCCGCACGACGCATGACGCGCGGCACGCGGGCGGGTCCCGGCGCCTCCAAGTCCATGAGCCGCTCGATCTGGACGCCCGGTGTCCGCCCGAGCGCGGCCGACAGGTCCTTGGTGTAGCGGCTGATCCCGGCCGAGCTTGCGTCGGACGGCGTCACGTCGAATCCGACGCGCAGGAGTCGGTTCATGACGCGCCCGCGCTCGGCGCAGCAGACCCGTCGCGGGCACACCCGCTGCCGGGACGTCGACGGGGACGTGCGCGCTGCACGGGGCGGTGGTATCTCACGGCGAGCTGTGCTCGGTCCTGGTTCACGGATGCCAGTCAACGCAACCGGCGTGCGCCGGTCATGTGGCAGAGATTAGCGAGCCGACAGAGTGGCGGTTTAAGTGAGGTAGCATCTACAGCGCGAAAACGTGCCCGCGTGGCGGTCCGTGCCCGACTGGGCGCGTCGGCGGGGTCGGGCGCCAAACATGCTGCGCACGGGCGCGGGAGGGTGGTCACGGTGTCGATTGGCGAGAAGGGTCGCAAGATGCTCGGGCCGCTGGAACCGCTGGCGGTCGACATCTACCGCAAGCCGTTCATCGACCTGGAGAGTGTCGCGCGGACCTTGGCGAGCGTCTGCACCCCGGCGCGGGTCGCCGAAATCGGTTGTGGCGAGGGCGTCTTGGCCACCGAGCTGAACCGCGCGTGGCCGGACGCCGAAATCGTCGGCATCGACATCACCCCGCAGCCCGGGCGCCTGTACCGGGGCGATCCGCAGGCGGCAACGTTCCGTTCATGCTCCGCCGATAAGCTCGCCGCGAGCGATTCCGCTGGGTTCGATCTGGTGCTGATGTGCGATGTGCTGCACCACGTGCCGCCGCCGATGCGCGCCGGCATCGTGGTCGCCGCGCGCACACTGGTGGCCGACGCCGGACTGCTGGCGATCAAGGATTGGGAGCAGCGCCGCGATCTGGCAACTGCGGCGGCATACGCCTCTGACCGGTTCATCACCGGTGACCGGATCAAGTACTTCGCGCGGGACGAGCTCGTTGGGCTCGTGGCGCCCGACGCGTCCGACGACGCCGAGCTCATCTTGGACGCGCACATTCCACCGCGACGCAACAACCTCCTGTTCATCTGGCGCATCACGCGTCCGCAGCGCCTCGCCGAGGAGCGTGCCTAGGGCCGCTCGCGTCGGCGGTAAGCTCAGCCGTACCGGCGCCATGGGCCGCACGACGCGACCGCTATAGTCGCTCCGAACTTCGCGTCAAGGATCTAGGAGGCCGTCACGCCGCTGATCTCGATCGTCGTCCCGGTGTTCAACGAGGAAGAAGTCCTCGAAGAACTCTACCGGCGCCTTCTCGTCGCCCTTGGCGACCTTGGCCACGACATCGAAATCATCTTTGTCGACGACGGGTCACGTGATCGTTCACGGGACATCATCCGCGGATTGGCGTTGGCGGACCCACGTGTGCGCGGTGCGTTCTTCTCGCGCAACTTCGGTCACGAGGCCGCGATCCATGCCGGCCTGCACGAGGCGTGGGGCGACGCGGTGATCGTGATGGACGCCGACCTCCAGGACTCCCCTGAAGCGTTGCCGGAGCTGATCCACGCGTGGGAGCACGGGGCGGACGTCGCCTATGCGGTGCGGCATGACCGCAAGGAGGGCGCATTTCAGAGGGCCGCCTTCTCCACCTACTACCGCATCGCTGCTCGGGTCGTCGATGTCGAGCTTCCGACTGACGCCGGTCCGTTCAGCCTGATGGCCCGGCCGGTCGTCGACGCGATCAACTCCATGTCCGAGCACGGCAGGTATTTCCCCGGGCTGCGTGCGTTCGTCGGCTTTCACCAGACCCCGGTGAACGTGGAGCGCGCGGCCCGCTTTGCGGGAACGACGAAGTACTCGCTCAAGCGTCGGACGTCCGGAGCCATCCACGCGATCCTGTCGTTCTCGAAGCTTCCGCTGCGACTCGTGACGTTGTTGGGCTTCGTCACCGCCATCATCGCCCTGCTCGGTGCGGCGTGGGTCATCATCGCGGGCATCGTCAACGGGCCCGGCGTGCCCGGCTGGGTGTCGCTGATGACGGTCGTGCTCTTGATCGCGGGCGTGCAGCTGGTGACGCTCGGCATCGTCGGCGAGTACGTCGGCAAGGTCTATGACGAGGTGCGTGCCCGCCCGTCGTTCATCGTCTCCGAGCGCATCGGTGCAGGCGCAGTGACCATCGACGTTTCCCGGCTGCCGCGGCCGGTTGCCGACGACCCGTCCGGCACGCACGCACAGCCGGAGGACGCGCAACGGTGAGCGCGGGCACCGAGCCTGAGCTCAGCATTATCATCGTCTCCTACCGCTGCCGCGAGCTCCTGCGCGACTGCTTGGTGAGCCTCGACGTCAACAGGGAAGACGTCGACATGGACGTCGAGGTGATCGACAACGCCTCCAACGACGACACCATCGCTGCCGCCCGCGACCTGGCATGGGTCAGGGCCACTGCGCTTGACGACAACGTCGGTTTCGCGCGCGCCAACAACCTTGGCCTCGCCCGCGCCCGCGGACGGGCGGTCCTGGTGCTCAACCCGGACACGCTGGTACCACGGCACGGGCTGCGACGCTGCCTCGACGAGCTGTGGGGGCGGCCGGAGGTCGGACTGATGACGGCCCGATTGGTTGATCCTGACGGTCGTCTCGATCGTCGCTGCAAGCGGGGGTTTCCGACTCTCTGGTCCTCGGTGTGCTATTTCACCGGCCTCGACCAGGTCTTGCGAGGACGGCGCTCCCAGCGGTATACGATCGGGTGGCTCCCCGACACCGAGGCGGGCGATGTCGAGAGCGTCAGTGGCGCGTTTATGCTCATGCGCCGCGCTGCGCTGCACGCGGTCGGCGGGTTCGACGAGCAGTTCTTCATGTACGCCGAAGACATCGACTTGAGCCTGCGGTTCCTCGAGCACGGTTGGCGCGTGTACTACTGGCCGGGTGTCGACGTCATTCATATCGGTGCGGGGTCGAACGTTGACGGCAAGCGACCGCCGATGGCCAATGCCGCGTACTTCCGGACGATGGCACCGTTCATCGCCAAGCACCGCCCAGGATGGCGCGGTCAGGTCCTTGCGGCGTTCGTCGGGGTCACCAGCGAGCTGCTGCTGGTCGCGTCGTGGTTGGTGAGCGGCCTGCGCGGGACGCCGCGGGGCTCGCGGGTGCCATCAGGGTCGGCCGATGCATCAGCATCTCGACATCCCGCGCCGCCAGGCACACCGTGAATGGCGGAACCGGGCCTGGAACCGCGGGCGGTGATGTCTAAGCTGCCCGGTGTGCACGTACTTGTCACAGGCGTTACCGGGTTCGTTGGCCACCACCTTACGGCGGCGCTCCGTTCCGACGGCCACCGCGTGAGCGGGTTGGTGCGCCCGTCGGCGCCGGGTTCGGTCCCGGACGGTGTCGCGACCCGTGCGGCGGAGATCACGGACGCCGATGCCGTGGCTGAGGCGGTGCACGCGGAGTCTCCGGACGCCATCGTCCACCTGGCGGGCGCCTCGTCGGTCGGCGCGTCGTTTGGCGACCCCGTTGGGACGTGGGGCGTCAACCTCGGCGGCGTGATCGCCATCCTCGAAGCCGTCAGGACCGCGGCATCGCCGCCGCGCACACTCGTGATTACCAGCGGCGAGATCTATGGGCTCGTCCCGACAGAGGCACTCCCGGTGACCGAACAGACCCCGCTGCGCCCGGTCTCGCCCTATGGTGCATCGAAAGCGGCCGC
Source organism: Thermoleophilia bacterium (assembly GCA_017882585.1). Taxonomy (GTDB): domain Bacteria; phylum Actinomycetota; class Thermoleophilia; order Miltoncostaeales; family Miltoncostaeaceae; genus CAITWD01. The sequence continues at coordinate 9,082 of JADGPF010000041.1, read as the reverse complement.
GGACATTGCGGCCGGCCAGTATCGGCGGGCCTACGGCCTGCCCGTGGTGCGGGTGCGACCGCTCAATCACATCGGCCCCGGACAGGACGCCCGTTTCGTCCTTCCCAACGTCGCGCGCCAGATCGCGCAGGCCGAACACCAGGGGCGCGACCACGTGGAGATCAAGATCGGCAACGTCGCGTCGCGACGCGACTTCACCGATGTCCGTGACGTGGTTCGCGCCTACGCGAGCCTGCTGACGACCGAGGACCCGGATGGGCCGTATCTAGTGTGCTCCGGTCGGTCGATTGCGATCGCCGAGCTCATCGATCGCTTGGTCGCCGCCGCGCAGATTGACGTGCGGATTGTCGTCGATCCGGCGCTCGTGCGGGCGGGCGAACAGCCCGACTTATTCGGAGACTCCCGCAGGTTGCGGACAGAGACGGGCTGGGCACCCGCCATCGATATCGAACAAACCGTTGCCGACACCCTGGACTGGTGGCGCGTCCAGGTGGCCGCGTAGAAGGGTCAACATGCCGAGAGCGCTCATCACGGGGATCACGGGCCAGGACGGCTCGTATCTCGCAGAGTTCCTCCTTGACAAGGGCTACGACGTCTGGGGGCTCGCTCGGCGGGCGTCGACGGACTCCCACGAGCGGATCGACCACATCCTTGACCGGCTGAACCTCGTGCAGGGGGACCTGCTCGACCAGCCGTCACTGACGGCCGCGCTCGAGCAGGCCCAGCCCGAGGAGGTGTACAACCTCGCCGCGCAGTCCTTCGTGCCCACGTCGTGGAGCCAGCCGGTGCTGACGGCCGAGTTCACCGCGGTCGGCGTCACGCGACTGCTCGAGGCGATCCGGCAGGTGAACCCCACCATCCGCTTTTATCAGGCGAGCTCGAGCGAGATGTTCGGCAAGGTCCGCGAGACGCCGCAATCCGAGCTCACGCCCTTGCATCCGCGCAGCCCGTACGGGGTGGCCAAGTGCTACGGCCACTACATCACGGTCAACTATCGCGAAAGCTACGAGATGTTTTGCTCGTCGGGGATCCTGTTCAACCACGAGTCACCCCGCCGCGGCCTCGAGTTCGTCACGCGCAAGGTCACCAACGGCGTCGCGCGTATCAAGCTCGGATTGCAGGACCGGCTGTCGCTCGGCAATCTCGATGCCCAACGCGATTGGGGCTTTGCGGGCGACTACGTGCACGCGATGTGGCTGATGTTGCAGCAGCCCGAGCCGGATGACTTCGTCGTGGCGACCGGGGAAACCCACAGCGTGCGGCGTTTGGTCGAGCTTGCGTTCGCGCATGTGGGCCTCGACCCGGATGAGCACATCACGATCGATCCGGGCCTCGTGCGCCCGGCCGAAGTCGACGTGCTAGTCGGCGATGCGACCAAGGCCCGAACGATCCTGGGCTGGGAGCCCCGGGTGGGCTTTCAGGAGTTGGTGGCAATGATGGTCGACGCAGACCTCGCGCGGTTGGCCTCGTGAGAACTGGCCGTGCACGCGCGGTGCGCTCCGAGGTGCGGTAGCACCCGTGCGGATCGCGATCCTCGTATGTGCGTACCCGCCGTTTATGGGTGGGATCGGCAATGCCGCCGCGCGTCACGCCCACACACTGGTTGAGCTTGGCCACGACGTCGAGGTCCTGTGTCCGGCGCATGGCACCGCGCCGGGTACCAGCGTCGTGGACGGCGTGACGGTGCATCGGTTGCGCCCGGTCGTGAGCCATGGCCTGTCGGCATTCCTGCCTGGGCTCGCCCGACGGGTGCGCGACTATGACGGGTTGCTCCTGCAATACCCGTTCTTTGGTGGGGCCGAGCCGGCAGCCCTCGGCGCGCGCCTGAGCAATACTCCATACCTCGTGTACTTCCACATGGACGTCATTTGGGGGGGCGTACGCGGCGCGTTCTTGAGGGTCCATCGCCAGCTCGGCGCACCGTGGGTGCTGCGCGGCGCGCGCCAGGTCCTCGTCAGCTCATTCGACTATGCCCAGCATTCGTCGATCGCCCACCTCAAGCTGTCGAACCTGCACGAGCTGCCGTATTCGGTCGACACCAACGCGCTCACGCCGGCGCCGGTCACGGCCGAACGACGTCGCGAGCTTGGGATCGATCCGGTACGCCCGGTGGTCCTGTTCGTCGGCACGATGAGTGACGCGGGCACCTTCAAGGGGATCGATCGGCTCCTGTCGGCGATGGCTCATGGTGACCTGAGTGCGCGCGCTCAGGTCGTGCTGGTCGGCGAGGGCAATCGACGCCCGGAGTACATGCGCATGGCCGCCGAACTGCTTCCCGAAGCGTCCTACCGCTTTACCGGGGGGGTGTCCGATACGGAGTTGCGCGACCTCTACCGGGCCGCCGCCGTCACGGTGCTCCCGTCGGTCACCCACGAGGAGGCGTTCGGGATCGTATTGATCGAGTCGATGGCCTGCGGGACGCCCGTGGTCGCATCGGCGTTGCCGGGCGTGCGTGGCGTGATCGGCGACGAAGCCGGATTGGCGGTCCCGCCGGGGGACGTCCCCCGACTGGCACGGGCGATCGGTGACGTGCTCGACGACGTTGCGGGTTCCGGCCATCTGGCGATCGTCTCCCGGAGCCGCGCGGTGACGGTGTTCTCGCGCGAGCGCGAGCGCGCGGACCTCGCCGCCGCTGTCGACACCTTGCGACGCTAGCCGGAGTTCGGCTCCGACGGCGGGTCGGGTCGCGCGCGTCGGCCGACGAGCACGGCACTGAGGCGAAGCCCGTCGATGACGCGCTCCTGGTCCCGGCGCGTCACGACTTCATGGGCGGCGATGGCGCCAAGCGCGCAGATGAGATCGACGGTGATGATCGCGTATGGGCTGCGGGCAAACAGCGCGAGCGCCGCCACCTGGACGCCAGCGATGCACAATAGGCACCAGGAGTACCGGAAGTCGTGTCGCCCGAGTTGGTGGTAGAGCAGGATGATGGTGCACCCCATGCAGGTCATGGCGGCCCCGTAATACGGCAGAAGATCACCGGCGCTGCGGAACGCCGGACCATAGGTCACCCGCATCAGCTGGCGCCCAAGGGGTGTCGCGAGCACGACGAAGACGGTGCCGGCCGCCAGCGACACGCCGACCCCCGCGGCGATGAGCCGCGCCGATGACTGCCCCCGCGCGCGCTGCGACGCCAAGCGGGGCAGCACCAGGGTGGTGAAGACCTGCGGAACCAGAAACAGGCCCTGTGAGATCGCCGAGGCCGCCGCGAAGTACCCCGCCTCACGCCCACTCAATACGAGCTTGGCTGTGATCACGTCGGCATTGGTGAGCACGGCGATCGCGGTCACCCCCGCCGAGTTGGGGACGATCGAGCGTCGGAACGCGTGCCACTGGTGCGAGGTGCGATCGATCGGTGGCGCGCGAAGCGCCTTGCGCGCGAGCACGATCACGACGATCGAGCCGAGGATCCACGACACGGAGGTTCCGAGAATCGGCGCGAGCACCCGAACGCCAACGGCCCACAGGGCCAAGAATGCCAAGGGTCGTGCGATCCCGACGGTGATGAACCCCAGCGCATATGCGCCGAACCGACGTTCCCCCTGGAGTTGTCCGAGCGTGAGCGGGAACACGGCGATCCCGGACAGCACTGTCACCGCACCCAGCATGACGGCGGTCGGGAACCCCGTGGTCGTGATGCCGAGAATGAGCACGACGGCGACCCCGATGGCCATGACGACGACCGTCGCGATGGCCGTGATTCTCAGCGCCAGTGCGAAGATCGCGTCGGGTGGGTCACCGCGGTTGGACGCCGCCAGCGTCGGCTGGAGCGCGCTGCACAGGACGTACAGGACCAGGCATCCGGAGAGAACGGCGGCGACCAGGCCATAATCGCGCGGACCCAAGAGGCGCCCGACGAGGATGAAAAAGACCCAGTTGCCCGTGCTCCAGATGCCGATGCCGGCAGCCACGAGCAAGCCCGGGCCGACCCAGCCTTGGCGGCCGGTCAACACGCACCCTTCGAGATGCCGTCGGGTGATGGTGGCCTGTCAGTCACGATTGCCCGGTGATCCTATCTGTCGCGGGATGCACCACCACGTAAGCGGACCGGAGTCGCGCAGGCAATAATCGTGGTTCGGGACCTGTCATCGTGCGCCTGCGGGCTCGGGCTTCATCGCGCGCGCCGCGGGCGTGGGTCGCCGCAGTCGCTGCAGTAAGGGATTGTGTGGTCGAACGTGGGTCGAGATTGGCGTCGGGCGTCGCATGGCGTCCACCGCCGTGGTCCGTAGAGGCGGGGGTTGCCGCGTTGGTGTTCTTCGCGATCGCGATCGCGATGACCTGGCCACTCGCATTGCATCTCGGTACGCGGATCCCCGGGGGAGGGACGTTCTCTGACCCGACTGGCTACTACTACGACTTCTGGTACTTCAGCACGCATGGCCTCCAGCTCGTCGGGCGGGGCACGATGGTGCTCCTGGACGAACCCTTCGGGCGCACCATCGTGCCCGCGTCGTACCTCGAGCAGTTCGTCGCGTACGGGCCCGGCGTCGTCATCAGCAAGCTGTGGAATCCCGCCGCCGGGCTGAGCATGGTGGCGATCGTGTCGCTGGCCGGATCCGGTGGCGCGATGTACGGGTTGGTGCGGTGGCTCGGTGCCGGCAAGATCGCGGCGATCTGGGCGGGTGTCGCCCTGATGCTGAGCCCGTATGTGACCTTTCGCGTTGGGGTCCACGTGCCGCTGGCCGACGTTGCCTGCATCCCGTTGACGATCCTGGCGGCCCTCGCCTGGATGCAGCGACAGACCGTCGGACAAGCGCTGTGGGTCGTCGGCGCGCTGGCCTTCGCATGGCTCACTAACCCCTATTACGGCTTCATGTGTCTGGCCATTGCCGCGGTGATCGGTCTGTTGGGAATCGTATGGGCGTGGCGTATCCGTGGCATCCGGACCGCGTTGCGGCGTCTCGCCGGCTTGGCACTGTGCGTTGCCGGCCTCGTAGGCGTCCCGCTGCTGGTCTTGCTGAAGACGAGCGGACCCGCCGTAGAGAGCGTGTTCGGACGCAGCGTGGTCGAGCTCAGTCTCTACGGCGCCCACCTGACCGACTACGTCTGGCCCTCGCATGCCAGCCGCCTGATGGGACGGCTGTTCGGCGGCGATTGGCACGGATCTGCGGGTGGCGAATCTACGGTGTTCCTGGGGTGGTCCACGCTCCTGCTCGCCGGCGTGTGGACCGTCACCGCATGGCGCCGCTGGCGGGTCACGGACCTGCGCAGGCAGCTGATGACCGTCGCTGCAGGGCCGCTGGTCATCGTGCTTGTCGTACTCAGCCTGGCCAGTCCGTACCGCATCGCTGGACAGTCCGCCAACATGCCGAGCTACTTGGTCTTCAAGGTCATCCCGTTCATCCGGGCCTATGGTCGCTTCGGCGGAGCGGTGACCGTGGTCGTCGTGGTGATCGCCGCGCTGGGCGTCGACGTGGTCGTGTCCCGGTTCACGCGGCGCAACGCGGTCCTCGTCGGCGGCGTCCTGATCGCGATCTCGGCAGTCGAACTCCCCGTCGCACTGCCGATTCCCAGCGCACCGCCGCTGGTGGTCAACGGGCCCGACAGTGCGCCGGCCAGCCAATTCGCCGTGTGGCAGTGGCTCGCCTCGCAGACGCCCGACGGGCTCTTGATAGAACTTCCGACATCGTCGGTGGAGCGGTATCCATATCGGGGCTTTATGGATCGCGTGTACATGTTCGGACAGACCCTGCACCACTGGCCGCTCGCGAATGGGGGGCTCGGTGAGCTGTCGCTCGGCGACGAGTACGGCCGCCTGGTCGGCGACCCGCGGTATCCGGACATCGCCGCAGACCTCGCCACGGCGGGGGTGAGCCTGGCGGTCGTGAACCCGTGGGCATACCTCGAGGCCGGGCAGACCCCCCCCGACACCGGCACCCCGCCCCCCGGGTTCGCGCTCGTGCGATCGTACCCCGACGGTACTGCGATCTGGCGTGTCACGGCGCCCCCCAAGCCCGGACTTGCGGTCTTTGGGATCGGATTCGTGCGGGAAGGGACCACCGATACCTGGGCTCTGACGCAACGATCTGGCACCGTGACGCTGTACACGAAAGCCAAAGGGGACTACTTCGTGGTGGTGGCGCTCGCTGGCGATGGCGGTACCGGCGTGGTACGCGTGGCGGTCGACGGCGGCCCTGACGTGGTCCTGGACGTTCCGCAGGACGCCGCGCAGCCGGTGTGGATTCCGGTGCATCTCGCCCGCGGGGCGACCCGGGTGAGCGTCCAGCGGCTCGGCGGTACCGGTCGCAGAATCGTCACGCAGGGCTGGCAGTTGCTGTCGGCCGGCGCCCAGGCCCCGGCGTCGTAGGAGCCCGCACCGCGTGGACCCGCAGACCACACAACCGCCAGGTACCGGTGACGGCAGCCGCGCCGCCCTGCAGACGAGCGGCGACCCGACCGAATCCGTCGTCCTCGGGCCGCCTGAGGACCCGGCTCCGATCGACGTCCCGCGGCGTCCGGTGCGGTCGATCGCGGGGGAAGCGATCGTCGTCCTCGTCGGCTACCTGTTGGTCGCGATCGCCATCACGTGGCCCTTGGTGCTCCATCTGGGCACGCGATTTCCCGGTGGCGGTACGTATGGGGATCCGACCGGCTATTACAACGACATCTGGTACCTGAGCACGCACGGTTTCAAGCTGTTTGGCTCAGCCGTCCAGACGGGGATCGACGCGCCGTTTGGGCGGTCGATCGTCCCGTCCGCCTACCTTGAGCAGATCGTCAGCTACGGGCCGGCGGTGGCAATCGCCCGGATCTGGACCGTTGCGGCCGGTATGAGCATCGTGGCGCTGATTGCCCTTGTGAGCTCGTCTGGGTCGATGTACCTGCTCGTGCGATGGCTAGGCGTCGGCAGGATCGCGGCCGCGTGGTCCGGGCTCGCCGTGATGCTGAGCCCCTACATGATCAATCGCCTGCCGATGCACCTGCCGTTGGCGAATCTCACCTGCTTCCCACTGCTGCTCATCGCCTGCATCCGCTGGATGGAGAAGCCCGGGCTTCGGCGAAGCGCGTGGATCGGGATTGCGACCGCTTTCGCGTGGCTCTCCGATCCGTATTTCGGGTTCATGGCGATGGTCATCGTCGCCGCCTGCGCGATTGTCGAGCTCGTGCGCCTGCTGGCGCACGGCGGACCCGGGGCCGCCGTGCGGCGGCTCGGCGAGCTCGTCGCTGCGGTGTTGTGCGTTGTCGTCGTGCCGCTGCTGGTCCTGCTGATATCCAGCGGCAAAAACGCCCAGGTGTCGTTTTCCCGGAACGCGGATCAGCTGGCGATCTACGGCGCGCACCTGACCGACTACATCTGGCCAAGTCACCAAAGCCAGCTCATGGGGTGGCTGTTCGGCGGGGCGTGGACCGGGACCGCCAAACCGGCGATCACGGGGTCCGAGACGGCACTGTTCGTCGGCTGGTCGACCATCGCGCTGGGGATCGCCTGGGTGTTCATCGCACGACGCCAATGGCCGCGCCTGCCACCGCGGCTGAGGTTGACGAGCATCCTTGCCGGACCGCTGCTCGCGGTCCTGGTCCTGTTCAGCTTTTCGTCGCCGTACAAGCTCGGGCCGGTATCGGTGCCCATGCCGAGTCGCGCAATCTTTGCCGTCGTGCCGTTCTTACGTGCCTACGCCCGCTTTGGGGCACCCGCGCTATTGGTGCTGGTGGCCGTCGCAGCGATGACGATTGACTGGCTCGTCCGGCGAACGACGCGAGCCAAGGGCCTCGCGCTGGGCGCGATCTTGATCGCGATCACCGCGGTGGAACTTCCGATCTCCCTGCCGATCGCGAGCGGCCCGCCGCTTGTCGTCAACGGCCCCGACAGCGCCCCGGCCAGCACGTTCGTCGTCTGGCACTGGCTCGCCACCCAGAAGCCCGACGGCATCCTGATCGAACTGCCGACCTCAACGGTCCAGCCGCAGCCGCTCGAGGGGTTCATGGATCGAGTTTGGATGTATGGGCAGTCGATCCACGGATGGCCGATCGCCAACGGGCAGCTCGAGGAACCCAGCATCGCGACGCCGTTCGGCCGTCTGGTCGGCAACCCGCGAGCGCGGCTTGCGGCGGTGAACCTCGCCACCGTGGGCGTTCGCCTCGTCGTCGTTCACCCGTGGGCGTTCCGGCAGGCCGGTCTGGCTCCGCCGAACACGGCACACCCGCCCGTGGGGTTCGCGCTCGTGCGCCGCTACCCGGATGGAACTGCGGTCTGGCGGGTTACCGCGGCCCCCCGTCGCGGGATCGCCATTCCCTATGACGGATTTCCTCGCGGCCGCAAGGATTCGTTCCTGCTGGTCAAGCCGACCGGAACCATGGGGCTGTGGGTTCCGCGCGCCGGGACATACACGCTGGCGATCCCGCTGTCGAGCCTGCGCGGAAACACTTCAGTCAACGTCGACTTCGGCGCCGGCCAGACGATGCGGGTGCTCGTGCAACCTGGAGCACCTCAGACCTTCCGTGTCACGATCCGGCTGCGTGGCGGCACGACGATCGCACGGGTGTGGCGAACCGGCGCGTCGGGGACCGGACACGGCGCCGTTACCCGCACGTATCAATGGGTCTTCTTGCGCTGACGTCACGCGGCACGCCGGCGCCGGATCGCGCGTCGTGCCCACGCGATGCACGCGCCGCGTGACGCCGGCCGCGCCGGACCCGCACCGTGATGGCGGTCGGCTAGCATTCCCGCTGTTCATTCACGCCCAACCGACCCTGAGGTCCACATGCCGGACGTCAACTCGAGCCTCGTTCTCCGTGTCAACGTTCCCGCCGCGACGGGCACGTTCGGCAAGGTCGTCGTCGCGATCAGCGAGGCGGGAGGCCGGGTAGGGGCCGCCGACATCGTACGTTCGAGCTCGCACGACGTGACGCGCGATTACCAGATCTACGTGCGCGACACCGCACACGGCGAAGCGATCGTGGCGGCGATCGCGGCCCTGGACGGCGCGTCGGTCGTGTCCGTGTCCTCGAACGTCCTGACGATGCACGAGGGCGGTGCGATCGGTATGCAGACCCGCGCGCCCATCGCCACGCGGGATGACCTGTCGATGGCGTACACGCCGGGCGTCGCCCGTGTGTGCATGGCGATTCACCATGACATCGC
>JADGPF010000040.1 GCA_017882585.1 Thermoleophilia bacterium | reverse complement strand
TGTTGATGCCGAAGCGGAGCAAGCACCGCAAAGCACATCGCGGCCGTCGTGAAGGGCTGTCCAAGGGCCACACCGAGCTGCATTTCGGCGAGTTCGGGCTCAAGGCCCTCGAACCGGCGTGGATCACCAACCGCCAGATTGAAGCCGCCCGTATCGCAATGAACCGTCGCATTCGGCGTGGCGGAAAGATCTGGATCAATATTTTCCCGCACCTGCCCGTTACCAAGAAGCCGGCCGAGACGCGTATGGGGTCTGGCAAGGGTTCACCGGAGACGTGGGTCGCCGTGGTCAAGCCCGGCCGGATCATGTTCGAGATGTCGGGTGTCGGCGAGCCGCTGGCCCGCGAGGCCATGCGCCTGGCGGCCATGAAGCTGCCGGTGCGCTGCAAGTTCGTTACGCGTGAGGATCAGTGAGGTCATCGTGAAGGGCAGCGACGCAAACGAGCTCACTGATGAGCAGATCGCAGTCGAGATGAACGATGCGCGCGAGGCGCTGTTCAACCTGCGGTTCCAGAACGCCCAAGGCGCGCTTGAGCGCACGGCCGAGATCCGCACGCGCAAGCGCGACATCGCCCGTCTGCTGACGGTCGCCCGGGCACGTGAAATCGCACGTGAGCAGGAGGCCGCCGGTGCCTGATTCGCCGCAAGAATTGATCGCCCGCCGCAAGGTGCGTCAGGGTGTCGTGGTCAGCGACGCACGCGAGAAGACGATCACTGTGCGCATCGATGGACAGACCGCCCACCGCAAGTACAAGAAGACCGTTCGCGTCTCCACCAACTTGCACGTCCACGACGAGCGCAACGAGGCCGGGGTCGGTGACTTGGTCCGCATCATCGAGACTCGTCCGCTGTCCAAGCAGAAGCGCTGGCGGCTGGACGAGATCGTCGAGCGGGCGAAGTAAGGGGCCGGGATGATCCAAAACGAAAGCCGACTGCGCGTGGCCGACAACACCGGGGCTCGGGAGATCCTGTGCATCCGCGTGCTCGGTGGCTCGCGCCGTCGCTATGCGTCCGTGGGTGACGTGATCGTCGCCACGGTCAAGGCCGCGACGCCCAACGGCGCCATCAAGAAGGGCGACGTCGTCAAGGCGGTCATCGTGCGCACCAAGAAGGCACACGGGCGTAACGACGGCACGTTCATCTCGTTCGACGAGAACGCCGCGGTCATCATCGACGCCGCTCAGAACCCGCGCGGTACGCGCATCTTCGGCCCCGTCGCCCGCGAGCTGCGCGACAAGGACTTCATGAAGATCATCAGCCTCGCTCCGGAGGTGCTCTGATGCCCGCGCGTATCAAGAAGGGCGACACCGTGATCGCCATCTCCGGCAAGGACAAGGGCAAGACCGGTACTGTGTTGGAGGTGCGTCCGTCGGCCGAGCGCGCTGTGGTCGAAGGCCTGAACATCATGAAGCGGCACACCAAGCCGCGCCCGCCGGACGATCCGGGCGGGATCATCGAAAAGCCCGCACCGATTCACATGTCGAACCTGGCGCTGGTGGACCCCGAGACCAAGCGCCCCACCCGGGTGCGCATCGAGGACAAGAACGGCACGCGTGTGCGCGTCGCCGTGCGTAGCGGAAAGCAGATTGACTAGCGCGATGAGCGACGATCAGAACACCACGACCGCACCCCGGCCGCGCCTCAAGGATCTCTACCTCAACGACGTGCGCCCGCAGCTGCTGGAGCAGTTCGGGTACGGGTCGCCGATGGAGCTCCCGCGGATCGAGAAGATCACCCTCTCGATGGGTGTCGGGGAGGCCAAGCAGAACTCCAAGGCACTCGACGAGGCCGTCGCGCAGCTGGCGATCATCGCCGGCCAGCGGCCGGTGATCACCCGGGCGCGCAACTCGATCGCCCAGTTCAAGCTGCGCGAGGGCATGGCGATCGGCTGCAAGGTCACCCTGCGCGGCGACCGCATGTGGGAGTTCTTCGACCGCCTGACGGCGATCGCGCTTCCGCGGATCCGGGACTTCCGTGGCATCAACCCCGACGGGTTCGATGGACGCGGGAACTACAATCTTGGCCTGCGCGAGCAGACCATCTTCCCCGAGGTCGACTACGACCGGATCGACAGCATGCGTGGCCTGAACGTCACGATCACGACGTCGGCCGGCACGGATGCCGAGGCGCGTGAGTTGCTGCGTGGTCTCGGGATGCCATTCCGGGCCGAGGGGTACACGGCAGAAGAGCTCGCCCTGCGACGCCGGCGCAAGATGCGCAAGCGTGGTGCAGTGCGGGGCAAGAAGCGCTAGAGAGAACCTGAGGAGCCTGGAGTTGGCGAAGACCAGCCTGCGCGTCAAGTCGGCGCGGACACAGAAGTATTCGACCCGGCAATACGCCCGCTGCATGCGGTGCGGTCGGTCACGCGCGGTCTTCCGTAAGTTCGGGCTGTGCCGCATCTGCCTGCGCGAACAGGCGCACGCGGGTGTCATCCCGGGCATGACGAAGGCGAGCTGGTAAGCATGCTGACCGATCCGATCGCCGACATGCTGACGCGGTTGCGCAACGCGAACCTGGCGCTGCACGACTCGGTGACGATGCCGACCAGCAAGATGAAACAGTCCGTCGCCCAGCTCTTGCAGGACGAGGGCTATATCGCGGGCTTCGCGGTCGACGGTCGTGACCTGACCGTGCGGCTCAAGTACGACAAGGACCGGCGCCGCGTGCTGTCGGGCATCCGTCGGATGTCCAAGCCGGGTCGACGGGTATACCTCGCCAGCGACGACGTGCCGCGCGTGCTCGGCGGGATGGGCATCGCGGTGGTCTCGACCTCGCAGGGGCTGTTGTCCGGGCAGGAGGCCCGTCGGCGCGGTGTCGGCGGCGAGCTGATCTGCACGGTCTGGTAAGGAAGAGGCGAGGACACTCATGAGTCGTATCGGTCGCGCACCGATCCCCGTCCCCGACGGGGTCAACATCGAAATCTCCGGTCAGCACGTCACGGTCAAGGGGCCCAAGGGCGAGCTCGAGCACACGGTCGTGCAACCGATCAGCATCGAGCAGGCAGACGGCGAGCTGCGCGTCACGCGGCCGACCGACCGCGGGCCGCACCGGGCGCTGCACGGCTTGACCCGCTCGCTGGTGGCCAACATGGTCCGGGGCGTGACCGACGGGTATGTCAAGGAGCTTGAGCTCGTCGGCGTCGGCTATCGTGCCGCGCTCAAGGGGCAGGTGCTGGAGTTGGCGGTCGGGTATTCCCACCCGGTCGCGATGGAGCCGCCGGCCGGCATCACGTTTGAAGTTCCCGTGCCCACCCAGATTGTGGTGCGCGGTATTGACAAGCAGGCCGTGGGGCAGATCGCTGCCCAGATTCGCGAGGTGCGTCCGCCCGAGCCGTACAAGGGCAAGGGAATCCGGTACGCCGGCGAGCAGGTTCGGCGCAAGGTTGGTAAGAGGGCATAACCATGGGTCAGCTTTCGTCTGTACAAAAGCGCGCCCGGCGTCATCGCCGGATCCGCGCCAAGGTCACCGGCACCGCGGCGCGTCCGCGTCTGTGCGTGTCCCGGTCCAACCTGCGCATCTACGCGCAGGTCATCGACGACACCAAGGGCCACACCCTGGCTGCCGCCGGATCGACCGAGGCCGAGCTCAAGGGCCTGACCAAGGGCGCCGCCGCGACCGAGGTGGGTCGTCTGCTGGCAGAGCGTGCACGCGCAGCTGGGGTCGAGACGGTCGTGTTCGACCGGGGCGGCTACAAGTACCACGGGCGCGTGAAGTCGCTCGCCGATGCGGCCCGCGGTGCGGGCCTGATCTTCTAGGAAGGGGCGGGGCTCGTGGCCGAACGGCGTCGTAAGCCGAAAGTCAATTCCGATGGGCTCGATCTCAATGAGCGTGTCGTCCAAGTCAACCGCGTGGCCAAGGTGGTCAAGGGCGGTCGGCGGTTCTCATTCTCGGCATTGGTGGTCGTGGGCAACGAGGTCGACACCGTCGGCGTCGGCCACGGCAAGGCCAACGAGGTTCCGGTCGCCATCCAGAAGGCCGTGGATGACGCCAAGAAGAACCTGTTCCGGGTGCCGAAGTACAAGACGACCGTCACCCACCAGGTCATTGGCCGCCATGGCGCCGGGCGCGTGCTGCTCAAGCCCGCGTCCGAAGGCACCGGGGTCATCGCCGGCGGTGGAGTGCGCGCCGTGCTCGAGCTCGCCGGCATCCACGACATCCTGAGCAAGTCGCTGGGCTCGAGCAACCCGCAGAACCTCGTCATGGCCGCCGTCGATGGGCTCAAGCAGCTGCGCACCCCGCTCGAGGTCGCCGAACTGCGTGGCAAGCGTGTGGGCGAGATGCTTGGCGCGACGCCGAAGGCCGTCCCGGTCGCGGTCGGGGAGGATGCGGCGTGAGCCGCTTCCGGGTGACCCAGACCCGGTCGGTGATTGGGACCCAGCAGCGCCACCGCGGGACCCTGCGGGCGCTCGGTCTGCGACGGATCGGCCAGACCGTTGAACACGACGACTCCCCGCAGCTGCGTGGCATGCTACGACTCGTGGCGTCGATGGTGAGTGTCCAGGAGCTGCACAATGACGACTGATGAACAATTGACGCCGGTCGACCCCAACGAGGTGCGGCTCGAGTCGCTGTCGCCGCGTCCGGGTTCGCGCCAGCGCCGCAAGCGCATCGGCCGCGGTCCGGGTTCCGGCATGGGCAAGACCTCCGGGCGTGGAACCAAGGGTCTGGGCGCGCGTTCGGGCGGCGGTGTCCGTCCCGGCTACGCCGGTGGTCAGGTGCCGATCTATATGCAGCAGGCCAAACTGCGCGGTCCGAACCACAAGAAGTCGATGCCCTTCGGCCCGTTCCGCACGCACACCGTGCCGATCAACGTCAGCCAGCTTGGCGTCTTCGACGCCGGCTCCGTCGTCGATGTCGCCGCACTCGAGGCGCGCGGCCTGGTCAAGAACAACACCCATCGCGGGTGGCCGGTCAAGATTCTCGCCGAGGGCGAACTCGACCGCGCGCTGACCGTTCGTGCACACGCGTTCTCGGCGGCCGCCAAGGCGAAGATCGAAGCCGCGGGTGGCACCGTCGAGGTCGTCGGGACTGAGGGGTAGCACGTCGTGCTGAAGTCGATGCTCACCGCGCTGAGTTCCCCGGACCTGCGCAAGAAGATCGGCTTTACCGCCTTCATCCTGATCGTCTACCGGCTCGGGTCGTATGTACCGGTGCCGGGCGTCAACATCTCGTTGATCCAGAACGCGATCAACAATCGCGGCTCGAGCCTGGTTGGACTACTGAACTTGTTCGCCGGCGGCGCCCTGACCCGCTTTTCGCTGTTTGCGCTCGGGATCATGCCGTACATCACCGCGAGCATCGTGCTGCAGCTGCTGACGGTCGTCATCCCGCGCCTGGAAGAGCTCCAGAAGGAGGGCGAGGCCGGCCAGCAGAAGATCACCCAGTACACGCGGTACTTCACCGTGGCGCTGGCGGCCTTGCAGTCGGTCGCCTACATCCTGTACTTCCGCTCCCAGAGCGGGCTGCCGGGGCTCACCGCGAGCAAGTTCTACGTGATCCTGATCAGCCTGGTCGCCGGGACGACCCTGGTGATGTGGCTGGGCGAGCTCATCACCCAGCGCGGGATCGGCAACGG
>JADGPF010000039.1 GCA_017882585.1 Thermoleophilia bacterium | reverse complement strand
CCGGGGTCGTTGCCGGCATCGCCCTGCTCGGCGCCTACATGATGATTAAGGATGCCCGGGATTTCGTCCCCCGCTGGCGGGACACCGCGTCCTGGAGCATGGGCATCCACCGGCGCGAGTTCGCGCTGCGACCCACCCCACGCGCGTCGTGGGCGCCGGCGGTGATCGGCGTGCTGGTGATGTTGGCGGGCGTCGCGAACATTGTCGCGGCCATCCGCCCCGAGCTCCAGACGCGCTCGGGCACGGTCAATACCTTGATGGGTGAGAGCGTGCGCGGGTCGATCCACGCCGCGACGCTGCCGCTCGGGCTGCTGCTCGTAGTGACCGGCACGTACCTGGCCCGACGTCGTCGCGGCGCCTGGCTCGTGGCGCTGATACTGCTGATTGCGACTGGACCGATTGCGCTGTTGCATCGCGACGTCGACGGCGCCGTGGTCGCGTGGTCGCTTGCGCTGACGCTTGCCGTCACCGGCAACGCGTTCACCGTGCGCCGCGACCCCCATGCAATCCGCGCCGCGTTCACGCGCATTCCGATCATCGGCGGCGTGGCCGTGATGACCTCCGTTGCCACGATCCTCGCGGCCCACCGACATGTCACGCCTAGCCTGAACACCTCGCGGGTGATGCGTGAGACGGCCGATCTGATGACCTTCCAGAACGGCCCGCTCAGCTTCGGATCACACGTGCACTGGATACCCCTGGGCATCGGCTTGGTCTCCGCTGCCGCGCTGATCGCGGGCCTTGCGCCCCTGTTGCGCCCGTTGGCCCACCCGCGCAATCCCGCGCCGGACTCCGCCCGTGCCCGCGCGCACCGCCTGGTGACGCGCTACGGCGACGATTCTCTGAGCTTTTTCAAGCTGCGCAAGGACCTGCACTACCTGTTTAGCGCCGACCGCCGCGCGTTCCTCGGCTATCGGGTCCGCGGCGGCGTGCTCGTCGTCAGCGGAGATCCGGTCGGCCCGGCCAGTGCGATTCCGGAGCTGGTGCGCGAACTGTTCGCCTTCGCGCGGGACCACGGCCTCACGGTCGCCGCCGTCGGTGCGAGTGCGGCGATGGCCGACACCTACCGCGAAGCGGGCATGCGGGCAATCTACATCGGCGACGAGGCCATCGTCGACACCAAAGCCTTCTCGCTGGACGGCCGCCCGATCCGCAAGGTGCGCCAGTCCGTCGCTCGTATCGAGCGGGCTGGGTTCCAGCTCAGCGTGTCCCGGATCGGCGATCTCTCCCGCGCCGAGCTCGACGCACTGGAGTCGGTGTCGGAGCGGTGGCGTGCCGGTGCCCCGGAGCGCGGCTTCTCGATGACCGTTGATGAGCTCGGCGGATACGGACAGGCCGACAGTCGGGTCATCGTCGCCACCGACGTCGACGGGCAGCCACGCGGATTCTTGCACCTGGTCCCGTGCGCAGGGCGACCGGCCATGTCCCTGTCGTTGATGCGCCGCGACCCAGAGACCCCCAACGGCCTCATCGAGTTCATGATTGCCCGTGGGATCGCCGAGCTCCGGGACCAGGGCATCGAGGAGATCTCGCTGAACTTCGTTGCGTTCGGGCGCGTCCTTCGGACGCCCCGCTCGGTGTCGCAGCGCGCCCTGCGCCGCGTCTTGGTCCACTTTGACCGCTGGTTCCAGATCGCGCGGCTGCAGCAGTTCAACGCGAAGTTCTTCCCGCGATGGGTGCCGCGCTACGCGATGGTCGAAGCGTGGCATTCCGCCCCGCGTGCCGGGCTCGCGATCATGGACCTCGAAGGCCAACTGCCACACCTGTCACCCGCGCCGAGCCCGACCGGCACAGCCCCCGGCAGAGCGGCGAGCACCACCGCACCCGAGACCGCCTAGGCCCTACGGCACGGCGACCGCGCGCAGCGCTCCGACGAGTGGCACGAAGCGGGGCGCGATGACCCCGTCGGCGATCTCGAGGATCCCGACGTGCGGCAGATGTCCGGCCTCGGGCAGGCCCGCCCGGAAGCGACGGAAGGCACGGCCCCTCATGCCGCGGTACTGCATGAACGGGTCTGCCTCGGCGACGTAGACGGCGCCTGGCGAGAACACCGTCGTCGTTCCCACGTGGCTCAGATATGGGACGTGGAAATGCCCGAACACCACGCAGTCCACGTCGGCGAAGCGTGCGACCAGCGTTCGGGCCAGGCCGGCCATCACCGGGCGCCCGCAGGCGATGCCCGCGAGGATCGCGGCGGTCTCCGGCGTCCGTCCGCGCAGCCCATGGGTCACGCCGATCCGTGCACCGCCGATGGTCACGACGGCCGTGGCTGGCAGGTCGAGACCGGCCTTGCGATCGTGGTTGCCTTGGACGGCCACGACCGGCGCGATCTCGCGCAGCCGCTCGAGCACGGCGGTGGTCGTCACGTCGCCCGCGTGCACGATGAGATCGACGCCGCCGAGCGCGTCAAGCACGCCGACGGGCAAGTCCGGCAGCGTGTCACCCACGTGGGTGTCCGACACCACCCCGACCCTGTACCTCCGCTGTGCGCCTACGGGCATCGACACGCCACCGGCACGGTCGCTAGAGGCCCATCGCGTGGTAGCCCGCATCGACGAACAGCGTCTCGCCGGTCACCGCGCGTGCGAGCGGCGAGGCGAGATACAGACCGGTGTCGCCCACCTCGTCAACCACGATTTCGCGCCGCAAAGGTGTGCGCGCCGCGATCTGATCTGCCATCTCGGAAAAGCCCGGGATCCCACGGGCGGCGAGCGTCCGAATCGGTCCGGCCGAGATGGCGTTCACGCGGATGCCCCCGTCACCGAGATCCCACGCCAGGTACCGCACGATGCACTCGAGTGCGGACTTGGCGACGGCCATGACGTTGTAGCCGGGTACGGCCCGATCGGCCGCGATATACGACAGGGCCATGATCGACCCGCCGCCCGCGGCGCGCATGTGCGGCTCGGCGCGCTTGGCGAGCGCGATCAGCGAGTACGCCGAGACGTCCATCGCGAGCGCAAAGCCATCTCGCGAGATCTCGGTGAACCGCCCGGTCAGATCTTCGGGTCGCGCAAACGCGACCGCGTGCACGAGCACATCAAGACCACCGAGCGCGGTGGCCACTGCCTCGATCGAGGCATCCATCTGGGCGTCGTCCTGGACGTCCAACGGCACGACCGGCGTGCCGCCCGACAACTCCGCGGCGAGTCGGCGCACGTCCCGCTCGGTCCGGTCGTTCTGGTAGGTGAGCGCAACCCGCGCGCCATGCGCGTCGAGCGCCCGGGCGATCGACCAGGCGATGCTGCGCTTATTGGCCACGCCCACGACCAAGGCGCGTTGACCTTCGACCAAACCGCTCATGCGTCCTCCCATGTTGCCCTCGGCCGCGAGACGCTAGCACCGACCCGACGTCGATGAGACCACGGCGTGCACACGCCGTCATCCCGCCCCACGCAAGAGTCGCAGTTCGAATAAGCTTTATGCGCTCGCGGCCGGGCCGCGCGCGCAAGGCCTTCGTTGGCAGGGGGCGTCCCGGGGCCGGGGCGCCCTTTGTTTTCGATGCCCGATCCACGGCAATAACGAGGGGACTCACACGACCATGAGCTCGAACTCCGCTCCACAGGGCGTTGAGGTCATCGGCGCGGCAAGCGATGCCACCGCCGAGATCCTCACCCCTGACGCTCTCGCGTTCGTCGCAGCGCTGCACCGCACGCACAACTCGCGCCGCACGGAACTGATGGCCAAGCGTGTCGCGCGCGCTGAAGCACTCACCAACGGCGTGCTGCCGGACTTTCTCCCGGAAACCGCGCACATCCGCGAGAGCGATTGGACGGTAGCCCCCATCCCGGCCGACCTCCAGGACCGCCGGACCGAGATCACCGGGCCAGTCGACCGCAAGATGATCATCAACGCCCTCAACTCGGGTGCCAAGGTGTTTATGGCCGACTTCGAGGACTCCAACACGCCGACGTGGCAGAACACGATCGAGGGTCAGGTCAACCTGCGCGCGGCCGCCGCACGCACGATCGAATTCAACCAACCCGACGGCAAGCACTACACGCTCAACGACTCCATCGCGACGCTGCTCGTGCGTCCACGCGGCTGGCACATGGTCGAAAAGCACGTGCTCGTCGACGGCGAGCCGATCTCCGCCTCGTTGTTTGATTTCGGCCTGTACGTCTTCCACAACCACGCCGAGCTCAACCGCCAAGGCACCGGTCCGTATTACTACCTGCCCAAGATGGAAAGCCACCTCGAAGCGCGTCTGTGGAACGACGTGTTCATCCAGGCCGAGGACGCCCTGAGCGTTCCGCGGGGCACGATCAAGGGCACCGTTCTGATCGAGACGATCATGGCCGCCTTCGAGATGGACGAGATCCTCTACGAGCTGCGCGAGCACTCGATCGGCCTGAACTGTGGCCGGTGGGACTACATCTTTTCCTGCATCAAGAAATTCGGCGCCGATCCAAACTTCGTGCTGGCCGACCGCGCGCTGGTCACCATGACCACGCACTTCATGCGCTCCTACTCGCTGCTGGCGATCAAGACCTGCCACCGGCGCGAAGTGCACGCGATGGGCGGCATGGCGGCACAGATCCCGATCAAGAACGACCCGGAAGCCAACGAACAGGCGCTCGCCAAGGTCCGTGCCGACAAGGAGCGGGAGGCGACCGACGGCCACGACGGTACTTGGGTCGCGCACCCTGGGCTCGTGCCGATCGCGCTTGAAGCGTTTGACAAGCACATGCCCGGGCCGAATCAGATCGATCGGAAGCGCGAGGACGTCCACATCACCGCGGCGGACCTGCTCGAGTTCGAGCCGGCTGGTCCGATAACCGAGGCAGGCCTGCGCATGAATGTCAACGTCGCGATCCAGTATCTCGGATCGTGGCTCGGCGGGGTCGGGTGCGTGCCGATCTTCAACCTCATGGAGGATGCCGCGACGGCGGAGATCTCACGGAGCCAGGTCTGGCAGTGGGTGCACAGCCCCCTGGGCGTGCTCGACGACGGCCGCAAGGTCGATCTGCAACTGGCCAACACGATCATCGCCCAGGAGCTCGAGAAGATCCGTGCCGAGCGCGACAACGATCCCACCGGCCACTACGCCCGTGCCGCCGAACTGTTCGCGACGTTGGTGGAGCCCGAGCAGTTCGCGGACTTCCTGACGCTGCCGGCGTACGACCTGATCGACTAGTGCCGTTCGCGACCCCGGGCGCCTGCCCGGGGTCGCGAACGCCGCGCATGCTGCTCGCGCTGATCCGCCACGGAATCGCCGAGGATGCGGGACCCGCCACCGGGTACCGCGACGATCAACGACGCCTGACCCCCGACGGCGCGAACCGCATCCGGGCCTCCGCCGCGGGCATCGCCCTGTTGGGAATCCGGCCCACCGCCGTACTCACCAGCCCCCTGATCCGCTGCGTGCAAACCGCGCAGATCGTCGCGGACCGGGTCGGCGTTGACGTGCGACCGCACGACCTGCTGCGACCGGGGGCGCGGGGCGACAGGCTTCTGGAGGTCCTCGCCGAGTATCCCGAGGCCGTCTGCGTGTTGGTGTGCGGCCACCAGCCCGACCTGTCGTACATCACCCAAACGCTCACCGGCGGGATGGTCGACTACCGGCGCGGCACGCTTGGCCTCATCGATCTGAGTACGCTCCAGCCGAATCATGGCACCCTCGTGGGTCTCTACCCTGCCAAGGTGCTCCGCCGCATGGCGACGTCGCCCTGACCCTCAACGGCGAAGACCTCGCTAGGTCGGCGGGCTCACCATGACGACGTCGAGAGGGAGCCGGGTGAGCGGCTGGTCGTCGACGACGATCTCGATCTCGTAGCGGTCGGGCCCCGGCAGGACGACCTGGCGCAGTGAGACCGGGATGTTGAGCGACACGTCGTCGTCCACCGGTCGACCGTCGGGGATGCCCGCGGTGAACTCGCCGGTCACCGTCGAGGCGACGGCGCCATCCCGTGTCACGACACGGATCTCGATCGTGTGCTGGCCCTGAACATCGTCGGGCGACAGCACCAGACGGAGCGCCATGTCATTGTCGAGCCCGGCCGGGAAACCGAGCCGCGGCACGCGGCCGATCCCGCCGCCCAGAATGTGCAGCAGACCGTCCCGGACCGTGACCGCGTCGCAGACCATCGCGCATTCGAGTCGCATCGCTGTTGTGTCTCCCTCGCCGCGACCCCGGCCGGACGCACCGATGGGGTCAGATCACCGTCTGCGTGCGCGCGGGCTAAGGCTGGAAATGGGCGGTCGGTTCGACCGAGCGCTCGAAGTACATCATCAGGTCCGCCGGCAACACGTGCTCGGCAGCATCCACGATCTTGGCGGCGACCTCAAGGCGCGCATCCTTGGTGTGGGCGGCGAGCGCCTCCCATCCGGCGCGTTCGCCCGCGCGCTCCGGTCCGTCGGCGAGGTCGGCCATCGTCATGGCGATCTTCTCGGTCGGCTGCGGCGCACAGAGCATCGCGTGGGCGTCGACGACGAGCACCAGCCGGATCCACGACTGACTCCCGTACTCGCGGGCGTTGCTGACCCAGGTCGGGACGACCCAGCCTTCGACATCATCGATCAGCTGCAGCCAGGCATCGGGGGCGCCGTCCACTAGATGCTCTCCAGCAGTTGAGCCTTCTTGGCTTGGAATTCCTCTTCGGTAATCAGCCCGTCATCGCGCAGCTTGCCCAACTCGCGGATCGTCGCAAACGGCGGCGGCTCCGCCGGCGTGTGCGGGTGCTCGGCATCGGCGGGCGTCACCCACCGCTGCGCGTCATCAGCGGCCTGTCGGATCATCTTGCCGGCCTGGTCGGCAACCCGCACGAGCTCGTCGAACAGGTCGCGGATCGCACGGCGAATTTCCTCTTGCGGGTCCATGACCCCAGGTTAGCGCCTCCGCGGCACCCTCGTGGAGGGGGTCGCGCAGACGTTCGACACGATAGAGTGTGCCGAACGGCACGAACTCAGGAGTCGTTTCAATGATTGCTGCAGGCCAGCCGAAGCAACCCGCTGGTCGGACCCGCCAAGCCCGCCACACCGAGGTGCTCGATCGGTGGCCGGTGCTCGCAGAGCACTGGGCGCGCGAACTCGAACGGCGGCGCGTCGCCGCGCAGGCGCCCGAGCGAACGCCCATGCAAGGCATCAGTCCGCTGGCGGCGATCAATCGCAAGCTCGGGCTGCCCGACGACCACGGCGCCAACGCGATCGCCTCCGTCGACCAGACCGCGAGGGCGTCGGCGTGACCATGCGGGTCTGGCCGTGATCCGCCGGGCGAAATCCCTCAGCCGCGCTGCGGGGCCTCCCCCGTCCGTGCACTGCTAGGTTCGGCGCATGACCACTGAGGCCACCGAGATCCAAGAAGAGCACCGCACCGCGCTGGCGCGCATGGCGGTCGACGCGGTCATCGCCGTGGCTGCCTGCGCGGAGCGCGACCTCGACAGACACGCCGCCGGCTTTGGCATCTCGGACGCCAAGCTCGAGGTCCTTGAGGTCCTTTCGTGTTGCTCGGGGCGCCGGGCATGCCTGTTCTCGCTCGGTGACCGGCTCGGGGTCACGCGGCCGAACATCACCAAGCTCGTCGACGGCCTCGAGCGCCAGGGGCTCGTCGAGCGCGTTCCCCACCCCGTCGATGGTCGGATGGTGCAGGCCCAGTTGACCACCGATGGGGCAGCGGTCGCCGCCCACGCACTTCCGGGACGGGTCGCCCTGATGGAGCGGGCGTGGGCGTCGCTGGACGACGACGAGCTCGAGCGGCTGGTTTGGGTGCTGCGGCGCGCGGCCGCCGAGCTGTTGGACACACGACCGACGGCCAAACGCCGCGCGGCCGACGCCACCGCCTGACCGCTCCCCGAGCCAGCGCGCCGTGCGGTCACCCGGAATGACACACGACGCGACCGCACGAGCACAGGCCGCACGTGTACCTGCCGCGTTGCGGTGGGCATGGACCACCGCAACTGATCGTGCGGACGACCTAGCGGTTCTCGATCGCCACGTAGTCACGTGCTGCCGGTCCGATGTAGACCTGGCGCGGACGGGAGATCTTCTGCTCCGTGTCCTGGATCATCTCGTTCCACTGGGCGACCCAGCCCGGGGTCCGGCCGATGGCAAAGAGCACCGGGAACATCTCCGCCGGGATTCCGAGGGCCTCATAGATCAGGCCGGAGTAGAAGTCGACGTTGGGGTACAGCTTGCGCGCGACGAAGTACTCGTCGTTGAGCGCGATCTGCTCGAGCTCCTGCGCGATCGACAGCAGCGGACTCACGCCCGTGACCTCGAACACGTCGTCGCAGGCCTTCTTGATGATCGTCGCGCGCGGATCGAAGTTCTTGTAGACGCGATGGCCGAAGCCCATCAGGCGCTCGTTGCCCGCTTTGACGCCCTCCATGAACGCGGGGATGTTCTCCTGGGTTCCGATCCGGCGCAACATGCGCAGCACCGCCTCGTTGGCACCGCCGTGCAGCGGGCCATAGAGGGCACCGATCCCGGCGGCCACGGCGGAGTACGGGTCGACCTGTGAGGAACCGACGCTGCGGACGGCGCTGGTCGAACAGTTCTGCTCTTGGTCGGCGTGGAGAATGAACAGGACGTCCAGGGCGTGTTCCAGACGAGGATCCGCCTCATACTTGTTGCCGATCTGGAACATCATCGCCAGAAAGTTCTCGGTGTAGGACTTCTCTCGATCCGGATAGACGAACGGCTGCCCGAGGGTGTGGCGGAACGCCCACGCGCCGAGGGTCCGCATCTTGGCGATCAGGCGCACGGCTTGCAGATGTCGAAGATCGGCGTCGCCGATCTTCGACGCGTCCGGATAGAAGGTCCCGAGCGCGCCGATCGCTGAGAGCAGCATGCCCATCGGGTGGGCGTTGTACCGGAATCCCTCCATGAACACCCGTACGTTCTCGTGGACGAACATATGGTCGGCAATCTCGCCTACCCAGCCGTCGAGCTGTGTGGCGCTTGGAAGCTCGCCGTAGAGCAGCAGGTAGGCGACCTCGAGGAAGGTGCTCTTGGCCGCGAGCTGCTCGATCGGGTATCCCCGGTACTGCAGGACGCCGGCGTCACCGTCGAGAAATGTGATTGCGCTCCGGCAGGAGGCCGTGTTCATGAAGGCCGGGTCGTACGTCATCAGCCCAAAATCGGCATCATCAGTCTTGATCTGGCGCAAGTCCGTGGCGCGGATCGTGCCGTCGCTAATCGGAAGCTCATACGACTGCCCGGTCCGGTTGTCGGTAATCGTGAGCGTTTCCGCGTTCGTCGGCTGCGTCGTCATCCAGTTGTCCCTTCGATGCGTTTGCGCAGGGGCGGTTCAGGCGTCCCAAGT
>JADGPF010000038.1 GCA_017882585.1 Thermoleophilia bacterium | reverse complement strand
TATCGCGATTGGCACTTCAACGTGCGTTCCTCGAACACCGAGCCGCTGGTCCGGCTCAACCTCGAGTCCCTGGTCTCGGACGCGGATATGCAGGTGCGGCGCGACGAAGTGCTGGCAATTATTCGTGGCCGCTGAGCGTCCGCCCAAGGACGCCGCGGCCGCGCCACCCCACGACGGCATTCTGGTAACGGACCTGACGGTCCGCTACCAGGGTACGACCGAGGCCGCGATCACGGGGATCAACTGCGACGTGCCTCCGGGGCGTGGGCTGTGCATCACCGGCCACGAAGGCGCCGGCAAGACCACGCTCATTCGGGCGCTGGTCGGCCTGGTCCGACCCGGTCGCGGTGCCGTCAGCGTGCTCGGCGGGTCACCGCAAGGCCCCGCGGTGCGCCGGCAGGTCGGATACGGGCCGGAGCGCATGCCGTTTCCGCGGGGCATGCGGGTCATCGACGCCGTCCGGCTCGTCGGAGCCATCCGTGGCACCGACGAGCGCGCCGACGTCGCGCTTGAGCGTGCAGGACTGCACGGCGACGACCGACGCCTGATCTCCTCCCTGGAGCTCGGCGAGGTGCGCCGGGTAAGTCTGGCCTGCGCGATCACCGGGATGCCGCGGGTCCTTGTCCTGGACGACCCGTGGGAATACCCCGAGACGGTCGAGGTGATCCGTGCGGCGCTGGCCGACGCGGTGACCGTCGTCGTCGGCACCCCGGACCCCGGGGGCTTTCCCGCCCTCCTGGGCACAACACTGAGCCTCGTCGACGGAGCACCGGCGTGAACTCGACTGCGGCGACGCTGATGGTCGGGATCGATCTGCGGACGCTCGTCCGCCGGCGCTGGGTCCTCGGCGCCACGCTCGCCGGGTTGGTCTTCCTTGCGATCGTCGCCGTCATCGCGGCCGGGCAATCCGGACAGACTCGCGCAGACACGCTGCAATCCAACGGCGCCTCGCTGGTGTTGATCGGCGGATTGGTCGTCGCCGTCGGCCTAGGCGGTGGCGCGTTCTCGCGCGACGCGTCGTCGGGCTATCTGGGCCTGCTCGTGGGCTCCGGGGCGACGCCCAGCCGCGTCGGCGCGGTGCGTCTGATCGCCCGTCTGGTTGCGCTGGTCGGGATCTTCGCGATCTGGGGCGTCGGCATGCAGATGGCAAGCCTCGCTCTTGGCCGCGGACTGGATGGTGCCCTGGCCGTCCACACGCTGGCCTGGGTCGTCAACTGCGCCCTGGTGCTGTGCGCGAGCGCGGCGCTCGCGTCGGTGATCGGACCCGTCGCGGCCGGCGTGTTCGGGCTGATGGTGTTCGTCTGTGCCCAGGCGGTGGTCAATCTCAAGGCCGACCTTGACCAAGGCGCGATTTCGCGCGGCTCCCAGTCGTTTGTCGACTCGGTCTACAGCGTCCTGCCCCGGGCAATCGTCTCGCCGATGCTCGCGGACCTCCAGCGACGCGGGCACGCGGGGCCGGCCGCACCCGACATGAATATCAACGGTCTCGTGGTGGTCGTGCCCGCGTCGCGGCTGATCGACCTGTTGTGGACCCTGCTTTGGATCCTGATCTTCGCCGCACTTGCCACATACGGGGTGCGACGCCGCCAACTGTAGACGCCGCGTCCGCGCGGGTGCGTCGCGCGACGCTCCGCAGCGAGCCGGCCGTTCGCGGCGCTAGTTGGAGACCGGCGAGCTGAGACGGTTGTAGAGGGTGTCCCGCTCGGCAGGAACTTTGCCCCCGCTGCGGATCAGTTCGGTCATTCGGTCCTGGGACAGTCCGAGGGGCGTCTGCACCGTGGTCGCGTGCGCGATCCGCTCTTCGGTCAGCGTGCCCGACAGGTCGTCGAGACCGTAGCGAAG
The DNA here is from genome assembly GCA_017882585.1 of Thermoleophilia bacterium. Classification (GTDB taxonomy): domain Bacteria; phylum Actinomycetota; class Thermoleophilia; order Miltoncostaeales; family Miltoncostaeaceae; genus CAITWD01. Next base: position 6,381 of record JADGPF010000038.1, on the reverse strand, counting down.
CGCCTCGGTCGTGATCTCCTCGCCCAGCATGACCCAGTGACCCTTGACGTGGGCGAAGTTGTCGAGGAACAGCCGCGCGGTCGCGATCGTGCGCAACTTTTCCTCGCGGCTGGGTCCCGGCAAGTATGCAAAGTCGGTGTTGCCGGGAAGGAACGGCAGCGGGATGAACGCCTGGAACCCTCCGGTGTCGTCCTGGAGATCGCGCAGCCGTTGCATGTGATCGACCTGCTCCTCCGGCGTCTCAAAATGGCCGAACAGCAGCGTCGCATTCGTACGCAGTCCCTGAGCGTGCGCCTCGCGGTGCACGTCCAGCCAGGTCTCGGCCGGCACCTTGCGGTCCGCGATGATCTCCCGCACCCGCCGGGAGAAGACCTCGGCCCCGCCACCCGGCATCGTGTCGTGTCCCGCGGCCCGCGTCCGCTCGATCGCCTCGCGGTTCGAGACCTTTGAGATCCTGGCAATGAAGTCGATCTCCACGGCCGTGAGCGCCGTCAGCGCGACATGCGGGTATGCGGCCTTCAGCTCCGTGAACAGTTCTTCGTAGTACGGGAGGTCGTACTCCTTGGTCATGCCCCCGACGATGTGCAGCTCGGTGATGCCGTGGCCCACGAGCTGACCGGCGCGCTCGACCAGCTGGTCGACGCTGTACGCGTAGGCGCGCTCGTCTTGGTCGGTCCACACCGCAAACGCACAGAACCCGCATCCGACCACGCAGATATTGGTGGGGTTCAGGTGCGCGTTGACGTTGTACGTGATCTCGTCGCCGTAGCGCCGGCGCACGACCTCGTCGGCCGCAGCGCCCAGGTCTTCGAGCCGCGCCGTCTCGTAGATGAGTAGCGCCTCTTGGGGTGTGATTCGGCCGCCATCGGCGGCGCGGGCAAGGATCTCATCAGTCATGGCGGTAAGGCTATCAATGCGACAGGCGTCGGGCGCGCCGGTGCGGCATCCGGGTACGATCGGCACATGCCAGCAGCAGCACTCAAGGAATGGGCGGTCACCTGTGACGCGCTCGCCGCGGGCGAGCAGGTCGTGATCATCCGCAAAGGGGGCATCGGCGAGAAGCGCTTCGAGCTTCCGCATCCGTCGTTCTTCTTGTTCCCGACCTATGCCCACCAACGTCCGGAGCTCGTGCGGCCCGATGCGGCCGTGCGCTACGCCGACGCACTCGAGCGCCGCGACGACCCGGAGCATCTGCCCCTGACGCTGTGGGCGGCCCTCCACGATTCGTATCCGATTCGCGATCCCGAGGCACTGGAGGCGATCGACGGCCTGCAGATCCTGACCGGCGACTACGCCAACGAGCGACTGCGATGGCGGCGGACGCAGCCGCTGTGGGCGGTGGTCCTGCGCGTCGCGCGCGTGGCCGACCCACCCGTTCTCGCGGTCGGCCCCGAGCATGGCGGCTGCGTCAGCTGGTTGGTGCTGCCGGAGTCCATCGCGCTGGGAACGCACGCGCCCGTGCTCGACGACCCCCGCTTCGCGGCGGCGGCCGACGCGGTGCGCACGGCGCTCGCCCCGTTTGTGCTGACGGCGTGAGCCGGAGGGCGCGAGCCCGCATGGTACGGTTTCGCTCATGAGCCACGTCGCTGCCTTTGACTCCGTCGTCGACGAACTCCCTGCGGATTGGTCGTTTTGCGAGGCGTATGTCGCCTTGGACGACCCGGCCAACCTAAACGAGGCGCGCGTCGCGCTCGCCCGCGCCAACGCCCGACCGCTGTACGGCCCCGGCGACCACGACTTCTCGATTACGATCGCCAATACCCAGGGGCGCGGCGCCCGCGTGGGTGTGGTGCGCTCGGCGCTGCAGCTGCTTGACGATCTCGGGATCACGGGCCGGACCTGGGCTGGCCAGGCGACGATCCTGACGCGCCCCGCGCCGGCGCATCGTTTCGGCCCGTAGCGATGTACCGAAGCGATGAAGACATCGCGCTGCTGACCGAGCTCGCCGGAGTCCTTGATCAGACCGTCGCGGCCGGCGGTCTGTCCGCCGGCACCTACCTCTTGTTGCGCGAACTGGTGCACACCGGCGCGGGTGAGCCGATCGCCATCACCACGCTTGCCGAGCACTTCGGGGCGGACGGCGAGGAGATCGCCGACCTGATCGCGCGCTTGGTCCAGGATGACCTGGCCGTGGTCCGGCCCAACGGCGTGAGCGCAACTGAGCTCGGTCGCGCCCGCGTCGACGCGCTGGAGCAGGAGGCGAACCTCGCGATCCGCGCGTATGTGATGGAGCGCCCCCACACCGCGACCATCTATGGGCTGGTGGCCTCGATGCAGGCTGGACGGTTCACCGTCGAGGACCTGATCGGGTTCATCTCCGAAGGCCCGACCGATCCCGCGGCGCAATGAGCCTGATCGGGTGGTACCCCATCGTCATGCTGGTCGTGATCGCCATCCTGTTTGTCGTGATGGTGATCGGCAAGCGCCGGGCCCAGCGGGCGCGCGGAGAGCGCTAGATCACCGCCGAATCGCCGAGCGAGCTCCACACGTCGAGCTTGGTCCGCAAGCGCTTGATGACTTCGTTGGTGAATTCTTCGGTGGAGTGATGACCACCGAGGTCCGCGGTCCGCACGTCGTCGGCGACCGCCTCGAGCGCGGCTTCGTAGATCCCCCGCGACACCATCGATGCGGTCGGATCGTGGACGAATCCCAAAAGCGCGGCGCCGGCAAGGATCATCGCCAGCGGGTTGGCGATGCTCTTTCCTTCCAGACTCGGCGCGGTCCCGTGGGGCGCCTCGGCCATGACCGTCGTCGCCTGGAGGTCGTCGTCAAAGGCCAGGAGTAACGATTCCGCGCCCGCGATGGACCCGAACAGCTGCAGCACCATGTCGGACAGACAGTCGCCGTCGCGATTGAGCGCCGGGACGACGAGCGCATCGCCGGTATGGGTGATCAGCCCCGCATAGGCGGCGTCGATCAGGACGGGTCGGTACCGCACGTCGCGGTGGCGCTCGGCCGCCGCATCCAGCTCCTCTTTCATCATGCCTTCGTACACCGGCGAGACGGTCCACTTCGGACCTCCGTACACGGTTGCATTCATGCGACGCGCCTGGAGGAATGAAAACTCCGCCACCGCCCGGCACGTACGCCGCGAGATGTGCTCGGTCCGCCAGGCGATCTCGTCGAGTCCGGAGCCTTCGCGGTGCTCGACGGCCCCGTACGCGTCATCGACAGCCATCCGCACGACGGAAATCGGTGCGTGGATGCCTCCGATCGGACGTACCCCGGGCAGCCGGCGGCCGGTCCGAATGATCACCCGCCCGTCGATCTCCTCACGCAGCAGCGCGTTCGGGCTCCCGACGTCGCCGGACTCCTCCGGGGTGATCGTGGCGGCCTTGAGCCCGTATCCGGCGCCGCGCATCGCCCGTGCCGCGTCGTGGACGATCTGGTTGCCCGTGCGCCGCCGTGACTCCAGCGAGAGGTCGTAGTGCTCGAAGCTCAGTGGGAGACCGGACACGTCCGGCTCGAGGACGCGCAAGGCCTCGACCAGCAGCTCCTGGCCGGTCTGGTCGCCGTCCATGACAACAATGGTCGTGGGATCCACATCGGTGAGCCTATACGCGGATGCGGACCGTCGTCGCTCGGCGCGGTGCCGCTGTGCCACGTGTTACGCGTCGCCGGGTGCGCAGCGCTCGCGCTGGTACTCCATCACGTAGCGGCGCACGCGGGTGGGCTTGCCCATCCGCCCAGCGAGCGCTGCGAGTTCCGCGCCGACCGCTGCCGAGGCGACATACGCATCGGCGTCACGCGCACGCTCCCAGACGGCCAGGCAGCCGTATTCGCCGGCGTCCGCATCACAGAACAGCACGTGTTCGACGGCCTCAGGCGCGAGACGGGCAAGGCGCCCCGCAATCGCCCTGGCTTCGTCGAGCGTTCCGGCCCCGAGCCGGAATGCGATCTCCGTGCCGATCACCGTCCCGGCTCCTGGGCATCCAACGGCGTCACGTGGGCGGCGACGATCTCGGCAGCCGCCTGATCGCACGAGCTCACCACACCACCGAGGTGGTCCGCCAGCCGCGCGCCGAGGCCGGCGGCGATCGACGCTCGCTCGAATGCACCCAACGCGTCAACGAGGTCCGCCGATAGCTCGTCCTGCCGGGCGACCAGAGGCTCGGAGCCCCGAATGAACCGGGTATATGCGCGATGCCCGCGCTCCTGGAGCGCGAACAGGACATCAACCTGTACCAGCGAGGCGACCGCGCGCAGGGGCGACTCTCGCCACGCACTGATCACCCTGGCGTGTTCCGCGGTCTCGGCCACGGCCTCGACCATCGCGCCCGGTGAGTCGGTCGCCGCGAGCACGCGGGCGGCGGCAGTCGCCACATCCCCGAGCCGTGACGGGTCGACATCCGCCTCCAGCTGCTCCCAGACCAGGCCAACGGTCGCCACCCTGTGGACGATGTGGGCATCGAGGACCGGTCGGCCTATATCCGCCAAACAGAGAAACGCCGGACCCTCAAACGCACACAGGTAGTGCCGTACTCCCGGTGCGAACTCGACCTCCCGCAGACCCAAGGGGGCGCGTCCGGCCGTGCGCTCGGCGGCACCGCGCGCCTGCTCCAGGCGCTCGACAAGCCCTTCGAGCGCGCGCTCGAGCTCGGCGCCCTCGGGATCAGCCGTCTGGCTCAGCCATGCATCGGGGCGACGGGGCATGCATCGAGTCTAGTGAGACCCTTGAGGCGCGTGCACTCGAACGGTGCTGGTCAGGATGCCGCGATCGACCTCGGGACCCTCCCACAACGCCGCAAAAATGGCGATTTGTGCGTCCCGGTGGCGGACCTGGTAGCGGGTCCTGCCGGTCTTGGTCGTGGTCGTGCGGATCATTGCTGCGTGTCGCCTTCGACGTTATGCAACACGCGGGCGTTGGCGACGGCGCGGGTCAACGCCGAGGCGTCAAGCGTCCGACCCACATCAGCCCCACGCTCGCGGACTCGGGCCTCGATGTCATCCAGCGGTCCGCGCGGCGCCTCATCGATCTGGGTCCGCACCTCTACGTGGATCATCGACGGCCCGCCTCGCTGGTCGGGGCCGCGTCCCGTGCGACCACCTCGTTCAGCAGCTCGCGGTCGGTCGGTTGCTGTCGGGAATCGCGCCGCGTGCGGACCGGATGCGGTGAACGATCGTCCGCGAGACGCCCACCTGGTGGGCGACCACCTGGACTGGCAGCCCGGCGACGATCGCGGCGCTGCCGTCGTCGAGCGCGCGCGTAGGCCGTGATCCGCTTCAGGAGCGCCGTCGCCCATGTGTCCAGAACGGCGTGCCGGGGCGGTGTCGGCGCGTCGGTCAGGGTCATCGCGCTCCCCAGATACGGCCAGGAAGGCCTACAGCAGGGCACAGGAGCCGCTTTGACGGCTCGGGGGTCGAACGGGCCCCGCCAGGGGCCATGAGGGGTGCCTCCAGGTGACTCCCCCCAGATCGCCGCCCGCGCGCGGCAGTCTGGCTCCCAAAGGGTGCGTCCACCCATGATTTCGGCGGGTCCTCGCGGGCGCCCCAAATTGCGAGCACCCGCGTGGGGACTGAGATCTCATCGGTCGCCCCTGGACGGGTCCGATCGGGGGAACATACCCGTAGCGGGCCCGATCTCGACAACCCGAAGAGCCCCTATTTATCCGGAATTGTTCGCGGGGAGGTGGGGTGGTTGGTCTGCCCCCTCGAGTCGCGTGGCGGTTCGACCCCCCCCCCCTCGTTCACGGGTCGGGTCGCCGAGGGGCTCGGCCGGAGTTACTGGGGTCGTCGGCGGGTCGCCCCCGGCGCACGGCCAGCGTACGGTGTGTCTCAACGAGGCTGTCCCAGAGATCAGGGTTGTGATGCCGCAACTCGCCCGCTGCCGCCGCTGTGAGCAGACCGCCGTGCCGATACAGGGCGGGCTCTGCCCCCGTTGCCAAGAATCCGAGGATCCAGGCGCGATCTCCGGAGCGTTGTCGGACGAGCACCCGACTCAGCCAGCAGGAGGTCGACCCGGCTGGCTTGGCTGGCGCGTGGCTTTCATCATCGAGGGTGCGATTGCGGTCGCCGCGTTCGCGGTTCCGCTTCCGAGCAACTTCTGGGCGCTGCTTGGAATCGTCGTCCTCGTGATCGCCGTCCTCGCCTGGACGTACGGGAGGACCCGTCGCGAGCGGTTGGTGGCGGTCGCCGTCCTTGGCGGGCTCGCGATCGCCGGGTACTGGTTCGTCTTCACCCCAACGGGATGGGAAACCGTCGTCGGAACCGTCCCGGGCATCTCGTGCCCGACCGAGTCCAGCGGCGTAACCAACCTGCCGGCCTGCGCGCGTTCCAGCGTGGCCGCGGACGCGCCGCAGTGCGAGTCGATGTTTGTCCGGTGGGGCGAGGAGGCCGGGGGGCCGTCCCAGCGCGCCGTGTCAGACTTTGGGCCAGTCGTTG
>JADGPF010000037.1 GCA_017882585.1 Thermoleophilia bacterium | reverse complement strand
GCCGGCACCCAGGTCCGGCAGCACAACCCGTTGTCCGGGTGCAGCGAGCACGGCGGCCGCTTCGGCCATGAAGTACACGCCCAGGAACACCACCAGCTCGGCCTGGGCCGCCGCCGCTCCCCGCTGGGCAAGCAGGAACGAATCGCCGGTGATGTCGGCAAACTCAATCACCTCGTCCTTTTGGTAGTGGTGTCCGAGGATCACGGCGCGTTCGCCAAGCGCGCGCCGCGCTGCCCACGCACGGTCGCGCAGCTCGCTCGCCGGGACGCGCTCGAGTGTCTCGGGGACTGCACCCAGCGAAATGGACGTGCTCACGCTGCCTCCTTGGCGAGCTGTGGGTCGCCGACATGGTGGTGTGTGACAGGGACCGCATACGGTTGGCCGCCGAGCCACGCGATCCGGCGTGCCCACTCCGGTCGTGGCTCCGGCAGGTCGCTCCGATAGTGGGCACCCCGGCTTTCGGCACGGTGCCGCGCGGCCGTGATCGACAAGCGCGCCAGCATGAGGGCATCACGGGCGTCGGCGTCGGCGCCGGCGCGCCGATCCTCGAGCGTCGCGAGCGCGCCCGCGAGCCCGCGCTCGTTGCGCTCGAGCCCCATCGCGGTCCACATCAGCTCGGGCACACCGCGAGCGTCGCCGGTTGGTCGGGCCGCACGGGTCGGGAGCGACGGGGCGAGCGGGTCACAAGCCGCCCAGTCGCCCCCGCCCACGGCAAGGTCGTCGGCACACCGCACGGCCATTACGGCGGCCTCGAGCAGGCTGTTGGACGCCAGGCGATTGGCGCCGTGCAGGCCGGTCGCGGCGCACTCGCCGATCGCATACAGGCCCAGCACGGTGGTGCGGCCGGTGAGATCCGCGAGCACGCCGCCCATCGCGTAGTGGGCCGCCGGCGTGACGGGGATCAGATCGCGCGCCAGGTCGAGGCCCGCCTCGGCACACACCGCCGAAACGGTCGGGAACCGGGCGTGCACCCAGTCGCGGTCCAGATGCCGCAAATCGAGCGTGACCTCACCGCCGCCGGCCAGCGCCGTGCGGGCGACCGCCCGCGCCACGACGTCCCGCGGGCCGAGCTCGGCGAGCGGGTGTTCGTCAACCATGAAGCGTGCGCCGTCCGGCGCGCGCAGGTAGGCACCCGCACCGCGCACCGCCTCGCTGATCAGCGGCAGCGGAGACGCGCCGACCGCCAGCGCGGTGGGGTGGAACTGGATCATCTCGAGGTCCGCGACGGCCGCTCCGGCCAACGCGGCGAGCGCCACGCCGTCGCCGGTCGCGGTGACGGGGTTTGTTGTGCGGGAGAACAACTGGCCTGCGCCGCCGGTGGCCAGAACCACGGCGTGTGCGGAGATCGACCCGAGTGCCCCGGTCGGGACTTCGGTCAGGACCCCGCGGACCCGGCCCTCGCCGAGCAGGATCTCCCGGACACGGGTGTGCTCGCGTACCTCGATGCGTGGCTCCGCACGGACCGCGCGGCGCAACGCCGCGACGACCCGGGCGCCCGTCGCGTCCCCGCCGGCGTGGACGATCCGGTCAGCCGAGTGCGCGCCCTCGCGCCCAAGTGCCAGCGTCGTACCGTCCCGATCGAACCGCACTCCGATGCGCTGCAGGGTCGCGATACTTGACGGCCCCGCGGCGATCGCGTCGCGGACGACCTGCGCGTCACACAGCCCGGCCCCCGCGGCCAGCGTGTCGGTCACGTGTTGGCCGATGCTGTCGTCGGGCCCGAGCGCCGCGGCGATGCCGCCCTGCGCGTACGCGGTAGTCCCCTCGCCGAGAGCGGTCTTGGTGATCAGGACCACCGGCACCGACGGCGCCGTACGCAGTGCGACAAGGAGTCCAGCCAGCCCGCTTCCGACCACGACCACGGGATCCCGTCCGCCGTGGGGGACATCAATTGCGTCGAGTTGACGTAATTTGACGAGACTCCTCATGTCAATTTGACAATAATTGTCCCTCCGGCCCGCCGCAAGGCCGTCGGTTCCCGGCGCCGCGCGGCACTGGGCGCCGGCGCGGACCGTCCGCGCGCGTGGTCTCGTAGACTCGGTGGCCATGAGCCTGATCATTTCCTCGCGACTGGCGGCGATCCCGTACTACGAACCCGGCCTGACGACGGCCGACGTCCTGGCCCGGTATGGGCTGAATGCCGCAATCAAACTGGCGTCCAACGAGAGCCCGTATCCGCCCCTGGACCAGGTGCAGGCGGTCCTGCGCGACGGTGTCGCGGGCCTCAACCGATATCCGGACGGCGCGTCACGCGCGTTGCGTTCGGAGATCGCCGAGCGGCATGGGCTCGACGTCGACCAGGTCGTGATCGGAAATGGATCCTGCGAGCTGCTGCTGTTGGCCGGCCAGGCGCTGTTGGACCCGGGAACCACACTCGTGTATCCCGAGCCCTCGTTCGGGCTCTATGCGCACGTGGCGGCGGCGGCCGGGGCCCAGGCCATCGGTGTGCCGCTCGATGCTGCCGGACGCAACGACCTGGCGGCGATGTCCGCGGCCATCGACGAGCGCACGCGCCTCGTGATCCTGTGCAGCCCCAACAACCCGACGGGCGGGTACGTGCCAGCGTCGGCGGTCGAGTCGTTTCTTGACGGGATTCCCGAGGACCTGGCGGTGGTGCTCGACGAGGCCTATTACGACTTCGTGACCGAGGCCGACCGCGGGCGCCCGCTCAGCCAGGCGCGCCACCGGCCCAACCTGTTGTTGCTGCGGACCTTCTCGAAGGCACACGGGCTCTGCGGCCTGCGGGTGGGGTACGGAATGGGAAGCGCGGCGTGGGTCGCCGCGATCGACCGGGTCCGCCAGCCGTTCAACGCATCGACCCTGGCCCAGGCCGCCGCCCTCGAGAGCCTGCGCCATCCCGCAGCGCTCGACCGCCGCATCCAGGAGACCATCGCCGAACGGGCACGCGTCGCTGCGGGTCTGCAGGGGATGGGAGTACGCTTTACGCCGAGCCAGGCGAACTTCATACTTGTTGCGCCGGATGCGGACGACGGGATCCACGAGCGATTGCTCGCTGCGGGGGTCATCGTCCGGGACGGCACTGCACTGGGGTGCCCGGGAACGCTGCGGGTCTCGATGGGCACACCGAGCGAAAACGATGCGTTTCTCGCGGCGCTCTCCAAGGTCTTGGGGCGCACCGCGCCCGTCGAGGCGCTCGCCGTACGGGTCATGCCGACAAAGGACAGCCAACAGCCATGATGATCGTGATGAAACAGGGGGCGACCGAGGAGCAGATCGTCCACGTCATCGAGCGGATCGAGCGCGCGGGGGCCATGGCGCACCCATCCCGCGGCGAGTTTGTCACGGTCATCGGCGCGATCGGGGACGACCGAGAACTGGTCGCGAGCATGCAGCTCGAGGGCGAGCCGGGCGTCGAGCGGGTCGTGCCGATCCTCAAGCCATACAAGCTCGTCTCGCGCGACTTCCGCGGGCCCGACGCGACCCTGGACATCGCCGGGCGAAAGATCGGTGGCGAGAATTTCTGTCTGATCGCCGGCCCCTGCACCGTCGAGTCCCGCGATCAGACCCTGACCACCGCCCGGATCGTGCGGGATGCCGGAGCCGCGCTGTTGCGCGGGGGCGCCTACAAGCCGCGCAGCTCGCCATACAGCTTCCAGGGGCTTGGCCGCGAGGCCCTCGAGATTCTCGCCGAGGCCCGTGAGCTGACCGGCCTTCCGGTCGTGACCGAGGTCATGGACGTGCGTCAGATCGAAGATGTGGTCGAGGTTGCCGATGTGATCCAGCTCGGCGCCCGAAACATGCAGAACTTCGACCTGCTCAAGGAAGTCGGCAAGACCGGTGCTGCGGTGCTGCTCAAGCGTGGCCTCTCGGCCACGATCGAGGAGTGGCTGCTGTCGGCGGAATACATCGCCCGCGAAGGCAACGAGCGGGTGATCCTCTGCGAGCGCGGCATTCGCACATTCGAGACCGCCTACCGCTCGACGTTGGACATCTCGGCCGTGCCTGTGGTCAAGTCGCTGTCGGGGCTGCCGGTGATCGTCGACCCGTCGCACGCAGCCGGCAAGCGCGACTGGATCCTTCCGATGGCGCGCGCGGCCGTGGTCGCAGGTGCCGACGGTCTCATCGTCGAAGTCCACCCATCGCCCGAGACCGCGCTCTGCGACGGGCCGCAGGCGCTCTACGCCGACGGCTTCGCGGCGTGGGTCGCCGACGTCAAGCGGTGTGTCGATCTCATGGGCAAGATCATGGCGGGCCCGGAGCCTGCCGTCGTCGGCGCCTCCAGCTGAGATCGGCGCCATGCGTCCGATCCCGGGACCGGTTGCGATCCTCGGGATCGGGCTCATGGGCGGGTCCCTGGGCCTCGCGCTCCGGCGGGCGGGTGCACCGGACATCATCGGGTTCGACCCGAATCCCGCGGCGCTCAAGGACGCCCAGCGGCTCGGTGCGGTCACGCGCATCGCGTCGTCGGTCGAGGACGCCGTCGCCGAGGCCGCCTGCGTGTTCGTCGCCGCTCCGCTCGGGCTGGTCGCCAAGGTCGCCCGACAGGCACTCGCCGCCGCGCCGACCGAGTGCGTCGTGTCGGACCTCGGGTCGGCCAAGCGCGCGGTGATTGCGGAGCTCGACGCCGACGAGCGGGCACGCTTTATCGGCGGTCATCCGGTCTGCGGCGGCGAGCGCGCCGGTGTCGCGGCGGCTCGGGAGGACCTCTACACGGGCGCCACGTGGTTCCTGACGCCCACGGCGGAGGCGCGGCCCGAGCTCTATGAGCGGGTCCATGCGGCAATCGCGGCGACCGGCGCGTCGCCTGCGGCGATCGATGCCGATGTCCACGATCGCCTCATGGCGCTGGTGAGCCACGTGCCGCATGTCCTGGCGGCTGCCCTGATCAACCAGGCCGCCGCGACCGCGCCCGGCGGCAGACAAGCGCTCCGCTCGGCCGGACCGTCGTTCGACGACCTCACGCGGGTGGCAGGAGCGAATCCCCCACTGTGGGCGGACATCCTGCTGACCAACCGTGATGCGGTGCTGGAGGCCTTGGGCGACTACCGTGCGCGCATCGAAGAGGTCGAGCGGGCGCTTCGCACCGGGGACCGGGACCGCGTCGTGGGATTCGTGGCAGAGGCCGCCGACGGTCGGCGACGCCTGCGGGCCGAGCGCGACGCAACGGGCACCATCGACGAGCCATGGGAAATCGTGGTCGGCATTCCCGATCGACCGGGTGCCGTGTCGGAGATCACGACCGCACTCGGTCACGGGCACATCAACATCGCCGATCTGGCGCTGCGTCCGGGCCCGCCTGGTGGCGTCGGCGAGTTTGTCGTGCGCGTCGAGGGCGCCCGCGCCGCTACCGAGGCACAAGCGCTGATCGCGACGCTCGGGCTCCGCGCCGAGACGACCCGGATCTAGATTCCGCGGGCCGCGGCTCCGATTCCATCGCGATTCAGGAACTCGCCGACGATCCGCGACAGGGTTCCGCCGCGCCAGGCGAGCGGGCTCTGTCCGGGTTCCTCGATCGTGAACTCGGCTCCCGGGATCCGTCGCGCGTACTCCTCGGACACCTCAACGGGGTGCTCCGGATCCATCTCGTCACGGCTGGCGACGATCAGCGTCGGCACGCTGACGTCCTCGAGGGCCGCGAGTCCGGCAAACGCCGCAGAGCGCGGGATCGCCCGCAGGGCGGCCGCAACGCCCTCCGGATACTCGTGACGCTCGAGGCGCTGGCGCATGACGGCGCGGACCGTCTCAACCATGCCCGCCGGGACCCGAGGCGGTCCGTAGGCGGCGAGAAAGCCGTCGACGCCGCCCTGTTCGAGGCCCTCGGCCAGCGCGTCCCAGTGGGCCAGGTTCGGGCTCGGCGCACCGCGGTGCGCCGGGGTGATGATGACCAACGCGCGCACGAGTTGGGGATGGCGTAGGGCGACGTTGACGGCGGTCGCGGCCCCCATCGACTGCCCGACCAGGCTCGCCGACGCGTGTCCGGTCGCGGCCAGCACCGCCGCCGCGTCGTCACCGAGCAGGTCGTAGGTGTAGCCACCCGGATCGGACGCCGGCTGGGATGCGCCGTGGCCGCGTGCGTCGTAGCCGATCAACTCATAGCCCGCCCGGGCCAGCGCCGTCGAGCCGTGCAGCACATAACGCCGGGTCGCCGTCAGCCCGTGAAGCAGTAGGACCGGGTCGCCGACCCCCGTGCGCTCGGCAGACACCGTCGTGTCGGCGCGTAGGACCGTGAACGGGTGCGGTTCGGTGATGGCGGAATGCGGCATTTCCTCGGCACCGTAGATGATCCGCAACACACACGCCGCAGCTCGCCGTGCGCGACCCGGACTGGCGCGACCCGGACGCGCTGCGCCATGATGGACGCGATGGATGCACCGACCTCCCGCCTGGAAGCCATCCTGGAGCACCCCGTCCTTACGGCACTCGCGCCCGTCGGGGCGCCGTATTGGGTTGCCGTCTCGATGGCCGGTCCGCCCCCGCGTGTACGGGTTGCGTGGGTCGACCTCGAGGCCGACGATGTCCGGGCCCGCGTGTCGTGTCCGCCGAGCGTACCGAGCCGGTGGCGGCCGGTGGTCGGCGCGGTGGTGCACCTGTTCGATGCCGGGCAACCGATCGACCAGCTGTTCGTCGGGCGACTCGCTTCAGAGGCGTTGGCCGCGCTGCCGCTGCTGGCAGAGGAGGCCACCCCGACGACGACGCCCGCCGGACCGGAAGGCGTCGTCGTCATCCGGCTGTCGCCAACGTCGATGCTGCTGGGTGTCGACGCGATCGGTCCAGGCCACGAGCCGGTCGGGCGGCTCGATCGCTCGGGGATGGCCGAACTTGATACCTCCGGGGGTCAGGTCAGCGGGCGGCTGGGTTCCGGTCACGGGATGGCTGCGGGTATCGGGCACGGGCGTTGGCTGGACGACCTGGAATCGGCGACGTTCGAGGTCGGGTACGCGGTGGTGTTGCCAGAATGGCTGCCGCTCGGCCTGCGCCGATCGCGTCCGCGGATCGAACCCGATCTGTCGTATCCGTTCGGGCCGACGGCGGTGATCATGACCTGGGACGGCGACGGCGGTCAGCGGGTGTTGCTGCGCCAGACGGTCGCCCCGCTCGCGAGCCCCGACCCCGGCGGTGCGCTGGCCCGTCCGGTGGAGATCAACGGCTGGGAGGGTGTCCTGCGCGGACGTCGCACCTTCGTTACGGTGGTCTGGCAGACCTCGACGCGCGCGTTTGGCGTGCAGGTCCAGCGGATGGACGACGCCGAGGAGGTCGCCCTCAGGGTGGCCCGGTCCATTCCCGAGGGCTAGACCCGACGCCTGGTCGCGACTCGGCGCGGGACAGGCCGGTTTGACAGATGGTGCCAATAGGTGCAGTATGCATCTACATGAGCACGAACAACTCCTCCGACAGCGGTCGACGGCCCGAAGCGTCGACCCAACCTCGCAACTGGCTTCAGCCCTTCCTGCTCCTGTCGATACAGCAGTGGCAGAGCCACGGCTATGAGCTCATGCAACGGCTGTCGGTGTTCGGGTTCGAGGCGATGGACCCGGGCAGCGTGTATCGCACCCTGCGCCAACTCGAGCGGGACGGATTGGTGTCATCAGATTGGGATACCAACTCGTCGCACGGCCCTGCGCGCCGCGTCTATTCGCTGACTGAGAGCGGTGAGACGTACCTGCAGACATGGGCCTCGGCATTACGTGGTTATCAGTCGATGCTCGACTCGTTCTTCAAGAGCTATGCGACGGATGCGGGCGACCGTCGCGGCGAGACGTGATTCAGCCCATCACCATAATTCTGACACCAGAAGGGACACCCAATGTCTAACGACTTCATTAGTGCCACTCAAGACGCCGCCACCAAGCTGCAAGAGGCGAGCCGCGACAGCTACTCGCTCATCTTAGAGGCGTCGATCGCAACGCAAGACAAGGCTGCCAAGCTCGCCAAGAGCTACGTCGAGGACGCATGGTCGGCTAGCGCCCCGAAGGACACCAAGCTCGTCGACCACCTTCTCGCGAACCTCAAGAAGGGGCAGGAAGCCAGCCAGGAACTCGCCCTGAGCTACGTCGCCGCCAGCGTCGCGACGCTGTTCTTCCCGATGGCCGTCGCCGAACAGGTGGTTCGCCAGCAGGCTGCATAGCGCCAGAGGACCGCGCGGCTCCCGGAACCATCCCGTGTTCCGGGCCGCGCGGCATGTCGAACCCGCAATTCTACGCTGATGCGAAAGGACGTCTCCTGTGAGCACGAAGCCGCCGCCCAACCCCTTTGAGGCATTCAAAGCCGCCTACGACCAGGCTGCTGAAAGTTGGTCGAAGTCCATGGAACAGGTCCTCTCTTCAGAGGACTTCGCAGCCGCCGCCGGACGCATGGTGGCGCGCTACGCCGATGCGCAGGAGGCCCTCCGGCAGGCCGCGGAGGCGACCAGTGACCAACTGCACCTGCCGACCAAAGATGACCTCGCCCGCGTCGCAGAGCTCGTACTAAATCTCGAGCGCAAGATTGACGCCGCAACCGACAAGTTGTTCGAGCTGTCCAAGTCCCGTCCTGAGCTCCCCTCAGTCGAGGTGTGGACACGCATCGCCGATCGACTCGCAGCGCTCGAGGTCGCCGTCAAGGCGTTCGCGAGCATGCCCGCCACGACGGCGCGGGCATCCGCCGACCCGCCGGTCGCCGCCAAGACCGCTCCGGTCGCTGCGAAGACCCCGCCGTCCGCCGCCAAGACCGCTCCGGTCGCTGCGAAGACCCCGCCGTCCGCCGCCACCGCACCGAAGCAGCCCGCGCGCACGTCGCGAACCCGCCGAACGGCACCGAAGGAGTAACCGATGTCCCCGCTGAACGATGGCCCCACGTGGCCCAGCGCGCAATTTCCTGATCAGACTCAACTAGATGTGTACGAAGAAGGCCTGCGGATCATGGCATTCGGCGGAAAGGTTCCGACCGGAACCACGCCAAAGGACGTCGTCTATACCCGCAACAAGACCACGCTGTATCGCTATCGGTCGAAGAATCGCCGTCACGCGACCCCGATCCTGCTCGTCTACGCGCTGATCAACCGGCCGTACATCTTCGATCTGCGGCCCGAGAGCAGCTTCATCAAGTTTCTGATCGACCAGGGCTACGACGTGTTCCTGATCGACTGGGGGACTCCCGGCTGGGAGGACCGCAACATGGATTTCGATGACTACGTCGGCGAGCACCTGCCGCTGTGTGTCGAACGCATGTTGCGTGCCTCGGGCACCGACGACTACACGTTGTTTGGCTATTGCATGGGGGGCACCATGGCTGCGATGTATGCCGCGTTGCACCCCGAGAACTTGCGGAACCTGGTGTGCCTTACGGCTCCGTTCGAGTTCAGCGACACTGGCCTCTACGGGATCTGGCTCGATGACCGCCACTTCGATGCGCAGCAGCTCGCGGATTCGCTCGGCCTGATACCGGCTGACCTGATCGACGCCGGCAACATGATGCTGCGGCCCGTCGTCAACTACGTCGGGTCGAACGTGACGATGTGGGATCGACTGCTCGGCGGTCGGGATATGACGAGTTTTCTCGCCCTCAACAAATGGGTGAAGGACGGCGTCGCGTTCCCGGGTGCGGCGTTTGCGCAGTGGATCACGCAGTTCTACCAGCAGAATCTGCTGATCAAGGGCGAGATAACTATTCAGGGCGAGAAGGTGGACCTGTCGCGCATCAGCGTCCCCCTGCTCAATATCGCCGGTGAGCAGGATCACATCGCGACCCCGCAGCAGGTTGAGCCGCTCAACGAGATCGTCGCCAGCTCGGACAAGTCCTTCCTGCTGTTGCCGGGGGGCCACGTCGCCATGCTCGTAGGGTCCGGCGCACAGAAGGGACTCTGGCCTAAGATTCTCGAATGGCTGGACAAGCGATCAGACTAGGCGCCTCGTGACATTCGTGACAAACTTGGCCAGCTCTGCTAAGTAGATGGTGACTCGCCGTTGCAACCCACGCCGGAACCCCGGCGCCCCCCCGGGTTGCGGCGCGCAAGTCCCTAGATGGCATGCAGCCAGCGTCGGATCGCCGGGCATCTCCCGCTGACCGTCTGGCGTCCGATCAAGGGGGGAACGTGAGAGAAGTTGTCATTGCCAGTGCGGTACGGACACCGGTCGGGAATTTCAACGGAGGTCTCGCTTCGGTACACGCGGCCGAACTGGGCGCCACAGCAATTAAGACCGCGCTTGCGCGGGCAGGTGTCTCGGCCGAGCAGGTCGACGACGTCCTGATGGGCAACGTCCTGGCGGCGGGCCTGGGCCAAAACGTGGCCCGTCAATCGGCGCTGCGTGCGGGCATTCCTGACGGTGTACCTGCGACATCCGTCAATCAACTCTGCGGATCTGGGCTGCGGACCGTGGCGATGGCCGCCCAGCAGGTCCAGCTTGGTGACGCCGAGATCGTCGTCGCCGGGGGCACCGAGAACATGAGCGCCGCGCCATACGTGCTCGACCAGGCCCGCAACGGCTATCGGATGGGCCACGGAACGATGTACGACTCAATGATCCGCGACGGCCTCTGGTGCGCCATGACCGATGTGCACATGGGGAATACGGCAGAGAACGTCGCAACCGAGTTCGAGATCTCGCGCGAAGACCAGGATGAGTTCTCCGCCGATAGCCAGCAAAAGGCTGGGCGTGCCATCCGCGAACACAAGTTCGACGACGAGATCGTGAGCGTCGCGGTTCCGCAGCGTCGAGGCGATCCTGTCTGGGTTGCGCATGACGAGTTTCCCCGCCCGAGCACGCAGGCGGCCGGACTCGCCAAGCTGCGCCCAGCGTTCGATCGGGCGGGGTCGGTGACCGCGGGCAACGCCTCCGGCATCAACGACGGCGCCGCGGCGGTCGTGGTCATGACCCGCGAGAAGGCCGACGAACTCGGCATCACGCCGCTCGCGACAATCAGGAGCTGGGCGACGGCGGGCGTCCCGCCGCGCATCATGGGCATGGGCCCGGTCAAGGCAGTGCCCAAGGCACTTGCCAAGGCGGGACTGACGCTCGATGACATCGACCTCATCGAGCTCAATGAAGCGTTCGCGGCCCAGAGCCTGGGCGTGATCCGGGCCCTCGGGATCGACACGGACAAGACCAACGTCAACGGAGGCGCGATCGCCCTGGGCCACCCGATCGGAGCATCGGGCACGCGGATCCTCACGACGCTGCTCTACGAGATGGGTCGACGGGACGCGCGGTACGGCTTGGCCTCGCTGTGCATCGGCGGCGGTCAAGGCATTGCGTTGGTTGTCGAGCGCGAGGCATAGGGGCGGAAATGGCATCGACACGTTCGAATAAGGGAACGAAAGCCAAGCGGGCCGCTGCGCCCGAGGTTGAGCAGAACGACGCGGCGCCGGAGGCGGCCGCGGCCGATCCCGCTGCACGGCCACTCGCGGGCCGGGTCGCGCTCGTGACCGGTGCAAGCCGAGGAATCGGGGAAGCGATCGCGAAAGCGCTCGCCGACGAGGGCGCCGCGGTTGCGGTGAACTACGTCCGCAACAAGGGTCTCGCCGACGATGTCGTGAGCGAGATCCAGCGGACCGGTGGGACGGCGCGGGTCTTTCAGGCCAACGTGTCCGACGAGGGCCAGGTCAACACCCTGGTCAACGACGTGATCGGGGCCTTCGGCAAGGTCGACATCCTGGTCAACAACGCAGGGATCACCGAAGACGCCTGGTTCCAAAAGATGGATTTCCTGTCGTTTAACCGCGTCGTCGACACGAACCTCGGGTCGGTCTTCTCGATGATGAAGGCAGTTATCCCCAACATGGAACTCCGTGGCTGGGGCCGCATCGTGAATGTGTCCTCGTTCGTCGGCCAGACCGGCAACCTCACGCAGGCCAACTACGCGGCCGCCAAGGCCGGCATGCTGGGGCTGACCAAGGTGGTCGCACTCGAGTATGCGACCAAGGGGATCACCATCAACGCCGTCGCCCCGGGCTTCATCGAGACCGAGATGATCAAGGTCATCGCGCCAAAGATCCAGGAGATGCTGCTGGCACGGATCCCGATGGGGCGGTGGGGACAGCCTGAGGAGATCGCCAAAGCCGTCCTGTTCTTGGTGCGCGACGGGAGCTACATCACCGGCGCCTGCCTCAACGTCAACGGCGGTGTCGTCACCGCGTTCTAGCCATCGCGTCACCGGTCGCGCCCGCTGAGCGCGCGGCCGATTGTCCTAAGCGAGCAGGAGAGAGACCGTCCATGACGAGCATGACCGCGACACTAGCCCCAACGACAACTTCGACCTCGATCGCCCGTTGGTTGGAACTCTGCTGGGGGATCCCTGAACCATCGCAGGTGGCGTTTGCCGACGCGATGGGGGCATGGCAGAAGGCGTGGGAGGAATCGCTCGCGATCTGGGCGCCCCAGCCGGCTTCCGCTGGACGGCAGGGGTGGGCGGAGGTCGCCGCTCCGCTGCCACTCGCGGCGCCGCGGATGCAGCGCGAGTACCCGCCTGGCCGGTCCATCGACCAGCTTGAGGTCGGACAGCAGGCGACGTTCACCAAGCTCGTGACCCAGGCAGAGATCGACGGGTTCGCGCAGGTCACCGGCGACGATAACCCCGTGCACATCGACGAGGAGTGGGCCGCCGCGAGCGTCTTCAAGGGTCGCATCTCGCACGGGCTGCTCACCGCCGGATTGATCTCGGCGACAATCGGGACGCAGCTGCCCGGGCCCGGCACGATCTACATGTCCCAGACGCTGCGGTGGACGGCGCCGGTGCGCTCCGGCGACATGCTGACCTGCACGGTCACGGTCAAGGAGCTCATTCCCGAAAAGAACCGCGCCATCCTGACGACGATCGTCTCATGCGAGGACCGCGAGGTCCTCGTCGGTGAGGCAATCGTCGTGCCGCCCTTGGCCGCCACGTAGCGGCGCTGCACCCTCCCGGGCGTCCGCTCGCCGCGGACGTCCAGGAGGGTGCGGATCGTGGCGCGGTCGCCCCACGACGCGCGAACCGTCGTCCGGGCGCATTCGGGTAGGCTCGCGGGGATGACGACCCTTCGCGCGACGCCCGTAGCGGCGCTGGCGGGGACCCTGCGCGTCCCTACCGACAAGTCGATTACCCACCGCGCCCTGCTGTTGGCGGCGGTCTCGGACCGCACCGTCACGATCGCCGTTCCGCTGGATTCTGCGGACACCGGCGCGACGCTCAGTGCCGTCGAGGCGTGCCGCGTGCCCGTGGAAGGCCACCTCGGGGAGCGGGTCGTGGTCACCGGCGTGGGCCTGCGCGGCCTGCGCCCGAGCCCCGCGATCGATTGCATGAACGCGGGAACGCTGATGCGTCTGCTGCCCGGGCTGCTGGTTGGCTCGCGGGCGGATCACGTCATCCTCGACGGCGACGATTCACTGCGCCGGCGGCCGATGGGTCGCATCGCGACGCCGTTGCGCCGGATGGGCGCCGCGATGTTCACCTCTCCGGGTGGCCTTCCGCCGCTGGTCATATCCGGCTCGAGGCCCCTGCGCGCGATGCGCCACGACCTCGATGTGGCATCGGCGCAGGTCAAGAGCTGCATTCTGCTCGCCGGTCTGTTTGCCGAAGGGGAGACATGGGTGTCCGAGCCCGTGCGGTCGCGCGACCACACCGAGCGCATGCTGACGTCCGCGGGAGTGACCGTGATGAGTGCCGACGGTGCGGTGGGGGTCACCGGTCCGGTCGCCGGTCTCGCGTTGCCGGATCTGGAGGTCCCCGGCGACTTCTCCTCGGCGGCGTTCCACATGGTCGCCGGGGCCCTGTTGGGCGATCCCGAGGTCCGCCTGACCGGCGTGAACCTCAACCCGCTACGGACCGGTCTGCTGCCAGTCATGCGGCGAATGGGCGTCGACATCGAGGTCATCGAGGGTCCGGACGTCGCCGGCGAGCCCGCCGGCGCCATCGTGGTCCGGCGCACCGACGCGCTCGAGGCCACGGAGGTCACCCCGGAGGAAGTGCCGGCGATGATCGACGAGCTGCCGCTCATCGGGCTGTTGGCGGCGCGCGCGCGCGGGACGACCCGCGTGCGGGGAGCCCAGGAACTGCGTGTCAAGGAGAGCGATCGGATCGTCGCCGTCGTGCGGGCCCTGCGGGGGATGGGTGTCCGCGCGGAAGAGCTTCCCGATGGGTTCGCCGTGACCGGCGGGTCGTCGATTCCGGGCGGACGCATGGACGCAGGCCACGACCACCGCTTTGCCATGCTCGGCGCCGTTGCGGGGCTCGCAAGTCGGGACGGTGTGTCGGTCGCTGGCTTTGAGGCCGCCGCCGTGTCGTATCCACACTTCGCGGCGGACCTCCGCACGCTGGGGGCGGGGGTGTGATCGTCGCCATCGACGGCCCGGCCGGGGCCGGGAAGAGCACGGTGGCGCGCCAGGTCGCCCAACGCCTGGGAATGGGATATCTCGACACGGGCGCGATGTATCGCGCGGTGACCTTCCTGGCGATTCGCGACGGGATCGATCCCGCGGACGGCGAGCGCCTTGCCGCTGCGGCACGCGATCACACCCTCAAGATGGCGCCCAACCCCGGCGGGATGGCCATCGCCGTCGACGGGATCGACATCACTAGCGAGATCCGCCGAGAGGACGTGACCGCCCGCGTGTCTGCGGTCGCGACCGATCCGGGCGTGCGTGCTGCCGTCACGGCGGTCCAGCGCACGGTGCTCGGCGAGGGCTCATGGGTCTGCGACGGACGCGACATCGGCACAACGGTGTGGCCGCAGGCCGAGCTCAAGGTGTTCCTGACGGCGTC
>JADGPF010000036.1 GCA_017882585.1 Thermoleophilia bacterium | reverse complement strand
GATAACCGCTGAAAGCATCTAAGCGGGAAGCCCACCTCAAGATGAGATTTCCCACCTCCTAGAGAGGGTAAGGCCCCAGGTAGACCACCTGGTTGATAGGCCGGATGTGGAAGCGCGGTAACGCGTGGAGCAGACCGGTACTAATCCGCCGAGGGCTTGACATACGTTTTTGCATGCCTACATGTCCTATGCAGTCTTGAGGGTACGCTCCTCATGATTTCCCGGTGGTTATTGCGAGAGGGAAACACCTCTTCCCATTCCGAACAGAGTAGTTAAGCCTCTCAGCGCCGATGGTACTCCGAGTGTAGACTCGCGGGAGAGTAGGTCGCCGCCGGGTTATTCTTACGCCGTCGTTCTCATAACCGAGAGCGGCGGCGTTGTCGTTTCGTGATGCCGTCGGACGACCCGTGAGCGTTCGGCGAGCTCCCGACGGGAGCGGTTGGTAGCATCGACGCATGAGCGAGCGAGAGCACATCAGCGTCGACGTCGTCGTCATCGGGGCCGGGCTTGCCGGACTAGCGTCCGCGCTGCGCTTGGCCCGCGCCGGCTACTCGGTTCGTGTCGTGGAAGCCGAATCCGGGCCAGGCGGCCGCGCCCGCACCGACTGGCACGAGGGTCGTCCCGTGGATCGCGGGTTCCAGGTGGCCTTCGCGGCATATCCTGCCTTCCGGGAGTTCGTTCGCGAGGTCGGCATCTCCGGAGAGGACCTGCGCCCGTTCGTGGGCGGCGGAGCGTTCTTCGATGGTGCGCACTGGTCGCAGCTGTCGTCGTCGCCGAAGTCCATCGCTCGCTTCGGTGCGCTGTCGCCTGCCGACCGCGCGCGATGCGTCCGTCTCGCGGCAGAGCTGAGGTTCGCTTCTCCGCGGACGCTGCTCGCCCGCGACGCGCTCGCACCGACGACGGAGGCATTCCTGCTCGACCGCGGCTTCTCGCGGCAGGCGATCGACGCCGTGTTCCGGCCGCTGTTCGGCGTGATCTTCCTCGATCGGACGCTGGCGCCGGACCCGGGATACTTCCAGTTCTTGTTCTCGATGCTCGTGCGTGGCCCGGCTGTTCTGCCCGCTGATGGGCTCGGCATGATCGCCGACTGGGCCGCCGGGGCCATCCGGCAGGCGGGCGGGCACTTCGAGTTCGGAAGCCGCGTCGCGGCGCTGGTCCGTGAGGCGGACGGCCCGGTCACCGGTGTTCGGCTTGATGATCTGCGCCAGATCCGCGCGCGCGCGGTGGTTCTCGCTGTCGATGCGCCGGCGGCGAGGGTCCTGCTCAGTCCCGTCGACCCGGCGACCGCCGGTGGCATCCCGACGGACGGCGCGTCGGTGACCAGTGCGCGATTTGCCGTCGATCACTCGCTGTATCACGGCCGGTTGATCCTGCTGAACGCCGAACCGGATACCGGTGAGTCGCCGCGCATCGACCTGTTGTGCCAGACCACCAACGTAAATCGCCACGGTGCGGTCGGTGGCCCACACATCGTCATTGCGACGAGTATCGGGGATTCAGACGCAACCGCTGCCGGCATCGAGGACGCCGTCGAGCGCCAGGTGCATCGCTGGAATCCGACGTTTCCCTGGGCATCGGCCGCTCAGTCGTTGGGCGTTGTGCGGCACCCATTCGCCCAGTTTCGGCCGCTCGCGGGCGTCCGCAGACGCCTCCCGGGGCCGCGTACACAGGTGCCAAACGTCGTACTGGCCGGCGAGTTCACGACGCACCCATCGCTCGAGGGCGCGGTCTCAAGCGGGGTAACCGCGGCCGACATCGTCGGCCGGCAGCTGGGGTGAAGACCGTCGGCGCCCGGCAGGTGTGGGCGGTGCAAGAGATCACCGCGGCCGTCGGTCGCCGTCTTGACGGCATCCCAAGCGTGTGGATCGAAGCGGAGATCCAAAACCTGCGCAAGCGCGGCGGGCAGGTGTACTTCACCCTTCGTGACACCCACCAGATCGACGGGTCGATGCGGACCGCGCTGTTTGAGCGGCTCGCGCACCGACCGACCGACGGGAGCCTCGTGTACGCGTATGGGCGCGTGGAGTTCTGGGCCGAGCGTGCACAAGTCTCGATGCGCATCGAGCGCATGGAACCGGCCGGCGAAGGGGTCATGCTGGCGCAAATCGAGGCGACCAAGGATCGGCTGGCGGCGGAAGGGCTCATGTCCGACGCGCGCAAGCGACCACTGCCGCTGGTCCCGCGGCGGATCGGGTTGATCACCAGCGCGGTCGGCGCGGCGCGCAACGACGTCATCAACAACCTGTGGCAACGTTTTCCGGCGGACGTCGTGCTCGCCGACGTTCCGGTGCAGGGCGCCGCGGCGCCGCAGGCGATCGTGCGGGCCCTCGGGCTGCTCAATGACATCCCGGAGGTTGATGTCATCATCGTCGCCCGTGGTGGCGGCCCGCTCGAAGATCTGATGGCGTTCAACGACGAGCGCGTCTGCCGGGCCGTCGCCGCATCGCGAGTGCCGGTGGTGAGCGCGGTCGGGCACGAAAAGGATGTCACCGTCTGTGATCTCGTTGCTGATCGGCGCGTCTCCACCCCCACGGGGGCCGCGGAGGCCGTCGTGCCCGACAAGGCCGTACTTGAGGCCCAACTGGCCGACGCGGCCCGCGGTCTCGTGCGCGGCCTTGTGCGCGTTCGCGAATCGAATGCTGCGCTCCTGGCGCATCGCACGCTCGGCTTGGTGGCCGGTTTGCGCGCGGCGGACGATCGCGCGACTGCCCGGGTCGCCACGGCGGAGGCCCGCCTGATTCCGGCCGTGCGCCGAGTCGCCGACGCGGCCGCGCTGTCCGTGCCGATCGCGCGCGAGCGCCTGGAACGCGCGACGACGGGGCGGTACGCCGCCGTCGCCCAGCGCGTCGCTGCCAACGCTGTGCTGTTGGATGTGCTCTCGCCGTCGCGAACGGTCACCCGGGGCTACGCGATCGTTCGCGATCCGAGCACGCGTCGGCCGATCGTGTCGGTGGGGGACATGCCAACCGGGGCCGACCTCGAACTAGAAGTACGCGACGGTCGGGCGGATGTGCAAGTCAAGGAGACGCACGCATGAGTGACGCACCCGATCAACAACCGACGTTTGAGCAGACATTGGCGCGACTGGATGAGGTCGTCGCGCGCCTTGAGAGCGGCGACGTCGGCCTGGAGGAGGCCGTCCGGTTGTTCGAGCAAGGCCAGGCGCTGGTCGCGACGTGTCGGGAGCGCCTCGCGCGCGCGCAGCAGCGCATTGAAGAGCTCACCGGCCAAGGCGCACCACCTGAAGGTCGGGCTGGTGAGGCGCCGTTCTAGCACCCGCCGCGGTCCGAACCGGCGATGCGGGTGGCCGGTACGGTAACAGGCATGGCATTTGACCTCGCGGCCATCAGGGCCGACCTTCCGCTGCTCGCATCCCAGGTCTACCTCAATGCGGGCGGGACCGGTCCGCTGCCCGTGCCGGTCGCCCGTGCCATCAGCGATGCGACGACCGCGCAACTGGGCATGGCGCGCATGGGACCCGAAGGCGTCGAGCTCACCGAGCACGTGCTTGGCCGCCTGCGTGAGGCGACCGGAGCGGTCGTGGGTGGTGCCGGCCAGGACATCGCGATTACTGCCAATACGACGACCGGCCTCGATATCGCGATTTGGGGCATCGACTGGCGGGCCGGAGACCACATCATCACCACCGAGCTGGAGCATCCCGGCCTGAGCATCCCCATCGCGGTCGCTGCGCGGCGCCACGGGCTCACGGTGACGCGGTTGACACGGGATGAGGCTGAACTTGAGCTTGAGGCTGTTGTGGCGGCGCACCTCACCACGCGCACCCGGTTGGTGGCGATCTCCCATGTGTCCTGGTGCACGGGAGCGGTCCTGGATGTGGCTGGTGCGGCGCGCGCCGCGCAGGGGTCCGATGCGATTGTCGTGGTCGACGGCGCCCAGTCGGTGGGTGCGATCCCCGTGGATGCGCCGGCGCTCGATGTGGATGCCTACGCGTTTCCGGCCCAGAAGTGGCTGCTCGGCCCCGAGGGACTGGGCGCACTGTGGATACCGGCGGCGACGCGTGAGCGCATCGACCTGACGTTCTGCGCGTACGAGGCGGGCACCGAACATCAACCGGACGGGCGCCTGACCCTGTATCCGGAGGCGCGGCGCTATGAGATCTCCACGGCGCCGCTGCTGCTGGCGCACGGCTGGCTTGCCGGGCTCGAGTGGCTTGCCGGTATCGGCTGGGCGGAAATCCACGGCCGGACCCGGGCCAATCAGCAGGCGGCGCGCGCGGCGCTTGCTGATCTCGACGGGGTGGCGGTCTTGACGCCCGACGGTCCGCAGGCGGGGTTGGTGGTGTTCGCACCCGCCGGGGCCACTCCGGAAGACGCATTCCGGTCCGTGATGGCCACGGGCGTGTGCCTGCGCTGGCTGGTGGCGCCGCCCGCGTTGCGTGCGTCGCTCGGGTTCTTCACCAGCGAATCCGATCTCCACGCCCTCCGCGCCGGCGTCCGCGGCCTGCGGTCCTGATACGGTCCGAATCCGTGAACCAGAAGTTCATCATCAGGGGCGGCCGACCGCTGGCGGGGACCGTCGTGCCGGCAGGCAACAAGAA
The DNA here is from genome assembly GCA_017882585.1 of Thermoleophilia bacterium. Classification (GTDB taxonomy): domain Bacteria; phylum Actinomycetota; class Thermoleophilia; order Miltoncostaeales; family Miltoncostaeaceae; genus CAITWD01. Next base: position 7,215 of record JADGPF010000036.1, on the reverse strand, counting down.
CGCGGCATTGCCCATCCTTGCCGCCTGTTTACTCACGGACGAGGAAGTCATCCTCGACAACGTCCCGCAGATCGTGGATGTCCACACCATGGTCGCGCTGCTCGACGACATCGGTGTATCGGTGCGCGAGGACGGTCCGAACACGTTGGTGTTACGCGCCGACAACATCCGCCAGACCTCGATCGACCCGGACCTGTCGGGCCGGCTGCGGGCGTCGCTGTTGGTGGCGGGACCGCTCCTGGCTCGATGCGGCCAAGTCGAGACGGCACTGCCTGGCGGCGATTTCATCGGGCGCCGCCGCGTCGACACCCACATACTCGCGTTTCGACGGCTCGGCGCGGAAGTGGATTCGGGTCGCAGCTATGTCATCCGCGCCCCGCACGGGCTGCGTGGGGCGGAAATCTTTCTCGACGAAGCCTCGGTCACCGCCACTGAGAACGTGCTTTGCGCGGCGGTGCTCGCGCCTGGACTCACGGTCATCGAGAACGCTGCCAGCGAACCGCACGTGCAGGATCTGGCGCGGTTTCTGGTCACACTTGGCGCCAAGATCGACGGCATCGGGACAAACGTGATGCGCATCGACGGCGTGGACCGGCTGCACGGGGGCCGGTTTCGGATCGGACCCGACCACATCGAGATCGCATCGTTCATCGGTCTGGGCGCGATCACCGGCTCGGACCTCGAGATCGTCGATACCCGCCCCGAGGATCTGCGAATGATCCTGTTGACCTTTGAGCGTCTGGGAATCCGCGTCGAGGTCAATGGGACGACCATACGCGTGCCGCCCCACCAGGATCTGCGGGTGATGGCCGACGAGGGCGGCGCGATCCCCAAGATCGACGACGGCATCTGGCCGGCGTTCCCGGCGGACCTGACGAGCATCGCCGTCGCCGTGGCGACCCAAACGCACGGCACGGTCATGATCTTCGAGAAGATGTTCGAGAACCGCCTGTTTTTCGTCGACAAGCTCGTCGCCATGGGCGCCCGCATCGTGCTGTGCGATCCGCACCGTGCGGTGATCAGCGGGCCGTCCCAGCTCTATGGGGAGCGCGTTGAGAGCCCAGACATCCGAGCCGGGATGGCCATGCTGATCGCCGGGCTGGTCGCCGGGGGCGTGACGACAATCGGCAACGTCCGCCAGATCGACCGCGGGTATGAGCGGATCGACGAGCGGCTGCGCGCACTCGGCGCGCAAATCGAGCGTGTCGCCGACTGACCCCATCCAGCCGGCCGCGGGCGCGTTGCCCAGCGGCGCCCGGGACGTCCTGCCCGTCGAGGCCGCGGAATTGCGCGAAGTCGAAGACGACCTGCGCGCGACGTTCGCCCGCTACGGGTATCGGGAGGTCCGCACGCCGGTCGTGGAGTTCGCCCACCAGCTCGAACGCGCCGACAGCGGGGGACTCGACCGTGCGTATCGTCTGTTTGACGAGGCCGGCCGCGTCCTGGTGCTGCGTCCGGACATGACGATCCCGGTCGCCCGTCTGATCGCGACGCGGCTGCCCGAGCACCCGGGGCCGATTCGTGTCTCATACACCGGTCCGAGCTTCCGCGTGCCCCAGCCGGGCAAGCCTGTCGCGTCCGAGCACCGGCAAGCCGGTGCTGAGCTGGTCGGGGCCCACGGACCCGAGGCCGATGCGGAAGCGGTGCTGCTGCTCTGGGACGCGCTTCGCAGCGCCGGGCTCGGGCACGCGCGGATCGGGTTGGGCGACGTATCGGTCACCGACGCGGTCCTGGATGGGCTCGGCGTTCCCACCGATGCGCGCACCCGTTTGGCGCGCGCGGCCGAGAGTCGAGATCTGGTGGAATGGCGCACGGAGGCGTCTGCACTCGAGATCGGTGGTCCCGGGCGGGACCTGCTGGCCGGCCTCCCGGCGATGCGGGGTCACGCCGAGGTCCTGGATGAGATTGCGGAGACCGTACCGGCGGCCGCGCCGGCCTGTGAGCGCATGGTGCGGTTACTCGAACTGCTCGACCAAGAGGGCCTTCACGACGCGGTGCTGGTGGACCTCGGCATCCTGCGGGATTGGCAGTACTACTCGGGGTTGGTCATCGAGGCGTATGCCGACGGGGCCGCGCTTCCGGTCGCCCAAGGCGGCCGGTACGACGGCCTGGCCGCACGCTTCGGGACCCCACGGTCCGCGGTCGGGTTCACGATCGAGCTCGAATTCGTCCATCGCGCCCTCGCGGGAGCGCGCACGCGGCGGCCTCTGGATTTTGGGCTGGTGCTCGTCGGCGGGCTCGACGCGCTCCAGGCCCAGGCCGCCGACCTGCGCGCGGGCGGCATTCCGGTGATCGCGCTCGCCACCGGGGATCCGCGTGCCGAGGCTCTCGCGGCTGCCGAGGGATGGCGGTTCGTCGGTCAACCCGAGGGTTCGGCGCTGCGCATCGTCGACCGTGCTGATGGCGCCGTACTGGTCAGCATGACGGCGCTGGAGGATCTGTCATCGCTCCGCTGAGAATCTGCATGCCGCTCGGTGCGCTCTACCAGGACGCGATCGCCCTCCTGGGTGCGGCCGGCGTCGACGTGGCGCCACTGCAGGCCGGGGGGCGCAAGTTGGTCTTTCAGGCCGACGACGCCACGGTGTTCATTACCACCCGCCCCAGTGACGTCCCGACCTACGTCGAGGCGGGCGCGGCGGATATCGGCATCGTCGGTCGCGATGTGATCAACGAGCGCCGACCGGATGTTTACGAGCTGCTCGATCTCAGGTTTGGCGAGTGCCGGATGGTATATGCCACCGCGGCGGGGGAGGACCCCACTCCCGAGATCATCGCCCGACTGGGTGTCCTGCGGGTCGCGACCAAGTACCCGCAGATCGCCGAGGCGCACTTTCTGGCCACCGGGCGCCAGGTCGAACTGGTCAAGGTCAGCGGGTCGGTCGAACTCGGGCCGCTGGTCGGACTCGCCGACGGCATCGTTGACCTCGTCGCTACCGGGACCACCCTCCGCGAGAACGGCTTGGTCGAACGCGAGCAGATCTTCCACTCCTCTGCGCGCCTGATCGCGAACCGCGTCAGCCACAAGCTCCGGGCCGAGGACATCGACGCGCTCACGGCGCGCCTGGCTCAGGCGGTCGCTGCGGAGGCGGTGTGAGCGTACCCGTGCGCATCACCTGCACCGCCGGCCGCATCGAGGAGTGCGCCCGGGGCTTGCGTCCGGCACACACCGCACCGGACCCCGATCTTTCGAACATCGTCGCCCGAACGATCAACGACGTTCGGCAGGCAGGCGACGCTGCCCTGGTGGCACACGCCCGCCAGTTCGGCAGTCCGGCGTTTCGGGCGGACCAGCTGCGCGTGCCGGCGCAGGCGCTCGCACGCGCCCGCGACGCGCTCGACCCCGCGCTGACGGAGGCAATTTCGGTAGCGGGCGCGCAGGTGCGTGCGTTCGCTGCGGCGGTCCGGCCCGGCGATCGTGAGGTGACGCTCGAGCACGGCCAGCGGATTCGCCTGCGCTCGGTGCCGGTGGCAGCGGCCGGGTGCTACGTGCCGGGTGGCCGCGCCGCCTACCCGTCGAGTCTGGTGATGGCCGTCGTCCCGGCACAGGTGGCCGGCGTCGGTCGGATCGCCGTCGCAAGCCCACCCGGACCCGACGGGTTGCCCGCCGACGTGGTTCTTGCGGCCGCGGCCATCCTCGGGGTGGACGAGGTCTATGCGGTCGGTGGAGCTGCGGCGATTGCCGCCTTCGCCGTCGGAACCAGCACGATTGCGGCGGTGTCGGTCATCACCGGGCCGGGCAGCCCCTGGGTCCAAGAGGCCAAGCGGCAGGTCAGCGGGGTCGTCGGGATCGACGGCTTCGCGGGCCCGAGCGAGGTGATGATCATTGCCGACGGATCGGCGGATCCGTCGGCAATCGCACTCGACCTGCTCGCCCAGGCCGAACACGGTCCCGACTCGGTCGCGGCGCTCGCGAGCGACGATGCCCGCTTCCTCGACGCCGTCGCGGCGGTGCTCGCCGGTGAGGATGCGCCACGCGGCGCCGTCACGCTCGTCGACTGTCCCGACGTCGACGTTGCGGTCGCGCTCGCCGAGGCGTTTGCGCCGGAACACCTGGAGATCTGCGTACGCGATAGCGAGCCGATCGTCGATCGCATACGTCAGGCAGGGGCGGTGTTCGTCGGGCCGAACTGTGCAACTGCATACGGCGACTACGTCGCCGGATCCAACCATGTTCTGCCCACCGGGGGCGCGGCACGATTTGCGTCGGCACTCGGCCCGTCAACCTATTTGCGGCGTATGTCGATCGTGGAGATGCCTGATTCCGCGGTCCGCGCGCTCACGCCGCACTTGCAGCGGTTGGCCGAGGCCGAAGGGTTCGGCCTGCACGCGCGTTCGGCGGCGGCACGCGATCGAAACAGTGAGGGGACACGTTGAGTCGAACAGGGGAGTCACACCGGGCCACGGGCGAGACCGACGTGCGCGTGCGGGTGAACCTCGACGGCACGGGCAAGGCGGACGTGTCGACGGGCATCGGGTTCTTCGATCACATGCTCGCCTTGCTCGCGCACCACTCGCTGATCGACGTTGAGATCAGTGCACACGGTGATCTCGAGACCGGGAGCCACCACACCGTCGAGGATGTCGGGATCACCCTGGGACAGGCGCTTTCGAAGGCGCTCGGTGACCGTGCGGGGATCGAGCGCTACGGGTGGGCGCTGGTGCCGATGGACGAGTGTCTGGCCCAGGCGGCGATCGACGTGTCCGGGCGACCCTTCTTGGAATGCCAGGTCCCCCTGCCGTACGCGAGTATCGGCGGATTCGAAACCGACCTGCTCGAGGAGTTCCTGCGCGGGGTCGTCAACAATGCGCGGCTGACCATCCACCTGCGCATGCTCGCGGGGTCGAACCCCCACCACGTGATCGAATGCGGCTTCAAGGCGCTGGCCCGCGCCTTGCGCGCGGCGATCGCGCCCAACGACCGGGTGACGGGAATCCCGTCGACCAAGGGGTCCCTGTGAGCGCAGCTGGTCCGCGGATCGCGGTCCTGAACTACCAGATGAGCAACCTGCGCAGCGCCACGAAGGCGCTGGAGTTGCTTGGCGCCCGCGTACGGGTGGCTGAGTCAGCCGACCAGGCGCTCGGAGTCGACGCCGTCGTGCTCCCGGGGGTCGGGCACTTCGGCCCGGCGATGGAACGGATCCGGGCGCAGGGTCTCGACGCGGTCGCGCGTGGGGCGGCGGCCGAAGGTGTGCCGCTGCTCGGGATCTGCCTGGGTCTGCAGCTGCTGTTCGAGGAGAGCGAAGAGAGCCCCGGCGTGGACGGACTGGGTCTCATTCCAGGTACCGTTCGGCGACTGGTTACGGACCGCAAACTCCCGCAAATCGGCTGGAACCGGGTCCAGTGGCGCGCCACCGGCGTGCTTGTGCCGCCGGAGACCGATGCAAGCGCGTCGACGTACTATTTCGTCCACAGCTACGCGGCGGTGCCGAGCGACCCTGCGCACGTTCTGGGCACCGTCGATTACGGGGGGCAGTTCGTGGCTGCCGTGCAGGCCGGGCACGTCACAGGCGTGCAGTTTCACCCCGAGAAGTCGAGCCGCGCCGGCCTCGCACTGCTACGCCGTTGGCTGGCGTCGGTGCCCCGGCGCGCCGAGGTCGCAGCGTCATGATCCTGTATCCGGCGATCGACCTTCGCGACGGGCGGGCGGTGCGTCTGGTGCAGGGCGATTTCGACAACGTGACGGTATTCAACGACGATCCGGTCGCGCAAGCCCGCCAGTTCGCCGAGCAGGGCGCGACGCATCTGCACGTCGTCGATCTCGACGGTGCCCTCGAGGGTGTGCCGGTCCACGCGCCGGTCGTCGCCAGCATCGCCGCGGCATTCGCCGGCACGGTGCACTACGGCGGGGGAATGCGCTCGCGCGCGGCGATCGAGACGGCGATCGCCACCGGGATTGACCGCGTCGTGGTCGGTACGGCCGTGCTGCAAGACGCCGACCTGTTGCGCTGGGCGATCGATCGGCTCGGTGACCGACTCGTGGTCGCGCTCGACGCGCGCGACGGCAAGGTGGCTACGCACGCCTGGACCGTCACCAGCGACTACGACGCGCTGAGCGTGGCCGCGGACCTCGTCACCACCGGGGTGCGCCATCTGCTGTACACCGACATCTCGCGGGACGGGATGCTCGAGGGTCCGAACCTGCAGGCGCTACGTCGTCTTGCCGCCGCCGCGCCGCCGCTGGGCATCCTTGCCTCGGGCGGCATCAGCTCATTGGATGACTTGCGCCAACTTGAGCATCTGGGCCTGGGCAACCTGAACGGTGTCGTCGTCGGGCGCGCGTTGTACGAGCAGCGGTTCACGGTGGCCGAAGCGCTCGAGGCCCTCGGGGGCAGACCGCCGGCACCCGCCGCGTCGCGGGGCGAATCGTGATCCGGCTCATTCCTTGCCTTGATGTGCACGCGGGCAGGGTCGTCAAGGGTGTGAACTTCGTCGGTCTGCGGGACGCGGGCGATCCGGTCGAGCTCGCGGCGCGGTACGACGCCGAGGGCGCCGACGAGTTGGTCTTCCTGGATATTACGGCAAGCCACGAGGAGCGCGGGACCATCGTCGAGCTCGCCGCGCGCACTGCCGCCGAGGTCTTCATCCCGTTTACGATCGGCGGCGGACTACGCTCCGAGGCAGACATGTACGCGGTGCTCTCGGCCGGTGCGGATAAGGTGTCAATCAACTCATCCGCCGTGCTGAACCCGCAGCTGATTACCGATGGGGCCGCGCGGTTCGGCAGCCAGTGCATCGTCGTCGCGATCGACGCCCGGCGGCGCGCGGACGGGTCCGGGTGGGAGGTCTACCTCAACGGCGGTCGCACTCCGGCTGGCCTGGAGACGGTCGCGTGGGCAACCGACGCGGCCGCGCGGGGGGCGGGGGAGATCCTGCTGACCAGTATGGACCGAGATGGCACCAAGTACGGCTTCGATACCGAGCTGTTGGCAAGAGTGGCGGCTGCGGTACCGATTCCGATCATCGCCTCCGGAGGGGCGGGCACGCTGGCCCACTTCGCGGAGGCCGTGACCGCAGGCCACGCCGATGCGGTGCTCGCGGCATCCGTGTTCCATGATGGGATCTACACGATCGCCCAGGTCAAACAGGCGATGGCAGACGCCGGCGTGGAGGTACGTCAGTGAGCACACCACTGCGGGTGATCCGCACCGAACACGCGCCCGCTCCCGTCGCGGGGGCACCCTACAGCCAGGCCATCGCCGCCGCAGCGGGCCAGTT
>JADGPF010000035.1 GCA_017882585.1 Thermoleophilia bacterium | reverse complement strand
GTGACCGGGGGGGGCACGCCGGACCCCGGTGCATCGAGCTCGCCGGGGCGAGCAGCATCGGCCCCTCCAGACGCGGGGGCACCGAAAGCTCCGGACGCCGCGCCCACAGCGCCCGGCGCCCGACCGCTTCCACAGGCCCCGGCGCCGGTGGCCCCGGCGACGACTCCCCCCAAGCCGCCTCCGAAGACCGGAACGATCTTCGACAGGCCCTGATCGTCCGTGCTCTCTGCCCGTCGCCGATCCGGACACGAGGCTATCCCGTGACGATCAGCGCGCGCCCGGGATCGTGCTGATGAACTCCACGGAGATGCCGAACGTCGTGGGGTTGTCGCCCGGACCAAAGCTCACGCTCGGAGCCACACCCCAGATGTGGCCGGCCGAGTCGAGGTAGGCAAACTCGGCCTGCAGCTGGATCACGAACAGATCACTCGTGGCTGTCTGTGTTTGATCCAGGACCGTCCCGCTGACGGACGTGTGATTCCATGCGAGACCGATCTCGGGGATCACGCCGATGCGCTCTTCCACCGGGAAGAACCGGTAGGCGCTTCCCACGAGCGCCGTCCCCCATGCCGATAGCGATGCATCCCTCGCGCTCAGCATGTCGCTGGAAAAGAAGCTTTGTGTGTAGAGCATCCCGACCGAGACCGACAGCGGTGTCTCCTTGGTTTGTTTCAGCAGGTGATATGCCAGAGTGGCACCGAGCACATACTCGCTGAGATCCGGGACACCTTCCAAGGTAGGGGCTCCCCAGCCAGCGGCGAGGCCGACGTCGAGAATGCCTCGATGCGAGTATCCACCCGTGAACAAGTAGACGTTGTCCCCGGCCGTGCGGGTGACGCCCAGGTTTGCTCCCACACCGCTCACGCCCTTCTGCAGCCAGCTGCCTTGCGCACGCGCTACAGATGGGACCATGAGTCCCAGCCAGATCACGATCACGAACGTTTTGGGCATATTTCGCAGGCCGATCACTGTGCGCATGGCTCGCGCACGCAGCAAGGGGTGAACACGCAATGTTTCGCAGATGGCGATGCCGCCGGCTCGTCGGGCGTGACTGGTGCGGCGCCGCGAGCGGTCGATCCCGTCGTGCGCATCGAGTGCACCGGAGCGCGTCCGTTCGACGCGATGTCCGCGTGGGCGACCACCGGCGGCCCCGGCACTACGTCGCTGGTCGCCTCTGGCCGCTGCACCTCGGATGCGCGTTCTACGCAACCTGCAGCTGAGCCTTCCCACGCCGTCGACACCTGCGTGCAACGCATCACGCCGCCGCACCGACCTGCCCCGGCGGACATGGGCGGTGCTGTCCCGCGGTTGCTGTTCGCGAAGCGCGCACTTCCCGACGGCGCCGGGCGGGCTCAATCCGGAAGCTCGGACGCGGTGAGCTCCGGCTCGATGCCGCTCGGGATCGCCTCGGCGTTGGCGAAGTTCAGCTCGATCTTGATGCCGTGGGATCGTGGGCGAACAGCTGGTAGAGCCCGTGATCGCTCACCATGCGCCGGCGGAACGGGACCTGGCGCGCGCGCGCGCACAGGTGGGTGATCGATCATCTCGACCAGGCCCGTGCAGCGAAACGCGAGGTGGTCGATGACGCCCGTGCCGGACAGCGCCTCCGACTGCTGGCCGAGGTATCGTCGGCGGTTCTCCGAGGTCTGCGCGCCGCCCTCGGTGACATGGATGACGTCCCGGTACCAGTCGCAGGTCGCGTCGATGTCCGCGGTCTGCACCAGGAAGTGCTCGAGATGGCTGAGCGGCATGCGGGCCTCCGGCGAGCTAGACGACCTTGGTCTCGAGGGTCCCGACGCCGTCGACCCCGCCCTCCAGCACGTCGCCGCGCCGCACCGGCCCCACGCCGGCCGGCGTGCCGGTGTAGATCAGATCGCCCGGCGCGAGCGTGAACAGCGTCGACAGCGACGCGATGACCTCGGGGATCCTCCAGATCAGCTGCGCCAGGCCGCCGTGCTGCCGGACCTCGCCGTTGCCCCTGAGCCAGATCGCCCCGCGGTCCGGGTGGCCGATGCGCGACGCGGGGTTGATCCGCCCGCACGGCGCGGCGTGATCGAAGCCCTTGCGAGCCAAGGAAAACAAGCGCCGTTTCGCTGGTAGTGGGCGGAGACGACCTACGGGAGTCCGCAGCCGCGGAGCGACGGGGCGGGGCGTATGGTGGAGGGTGCGGCGGGCCACGATGGGGTCGGTGAGGGCGAACCGGACCATGGCGACGGGATGTCGTCGTCGGGTGGACTATGCGGGATCGTCCCAGGCGAACTCTACCTGGGGTGGGGCACGTGCCGGGACGAAGGTGGCGGGCTCGGCGGCCAACCCCAGGGTCGTGAGCAGGCTGCGCGCGAGGCGTTTGTCGACCACGAACGCCGTGATGCTGCGATGCCCGCCGCACGGGCGGTGGAGGATGTCTTCGGCGAACACCCGGCGTAACAGGTCGGCCCACGGCAGCCGTCGGGCACGCGAACTGGTGGCACACCGGGCACACCAGATGCCGGGCAGCGTGGGTTCATCGTGTCGTCGGGATCGGCAACGCGGATCAGCGCGCGGAGCTTGCTACGTACCTTGCTGGCCGGGGCCAAACACGCCCGCGTAGCGAACCAGGTGACGCAGAACCAGGTGACGCCGGGGCGGCGGGATGATCCCGACCAATCGGCGCAGGAACGCGACCGGCTCGAGCACCAGGTGGGTGCGACCATCCGGCCAAGGCCGCTTGAGCCGATAGGAGATCCGTCCGTCGGCGGTCCAGGCCAGCCGATCGTGGGCGAACGCTGGGCGGGCGCCGTAGCGACACAGCCGCTCAAGCCCAGCCCGATCGTAGTCGGGGACCACTACGCCCGCGTGCAACGAGAATCCGTCGCACCAAGCCCGCAGGCGGTCCGTGACGCGACGGACGATGGCGTCGAGCTGTCCACGTGGGATCACGGGATGGTCACCCGGGGACATGCCCTCGGCCAGACAGGTGACGAAGTGACCGTCGCGCGCGCGACCACCACGAACGGGCCGCGCTCGCTGTCCCCGAGCGACAGCGCTACCCGGGCGGCGCCTTCAGGCAGGCGAAGCTGTTCGAGCAGGGCGCGGATGAGGATCGGGTCCTGATAGAGCGACAACGCGAGCTCGGTCTCCGGCGTGGACAGGCGCTCGAGGCGCTCGAGGAAGTGGACATCGTGTCCGTGTGCCACCGTTCACCTCCTCGCCGCCGAACGACGGGGCCGAGCCCCGTCGCGCTCCCACCGCCACGTGGCATCGACTACATGCGCTAGACGTACGGCCAGCGCGCGCCGTCGAGCACCCGGATCTCGAGCACCGGGTCCGAGCCCCCGGGCGCCTGGATGACGATCTCGGCCGCGCGGCAGGGCAGCATCGTCGGGCTGGCGTGGCGAATCGGCACGTCGATCGCGATGCCGTCCACCAGCAGCTCGACCCGCGGCGTGACCGGATCGATCCGATAGAGCTTCGACGTCAGCGGTACCTGTCCGGTCCGCAGGTAGGCGCCGCTCGTGACGGCAAACGAGGTCCAGCGGTGCGGGATGGGCACGACCTGGCCGGCGTCCCACAGCGCGCCGAGCGCGATCGGCGCGGCCCAGCGCAGCGCGTGCGACCACGCCTGCTCGAGCGGTCGCGACAGCGGCCCGCAGGCATCGCGGACCACGCGGAGCACGGACGACCACGCCGGGCTCAGCGCGCGCGCGACACCATGGTTCACCTGCGCGTTCGACAGCAGCCGCTCGCCGCGGGCGTCATCGAGCCGTAGCCGGAGCTCGGTGGTCGTGCGTCCCGTCGCGGTATCAATGCCCGGGTCGACCGGCGGGGCCATGAACGCTTCGTGGGCGGCGGCGACGATCTGGGCGGCCACGGCGGGAGCGACCGCAACCACGGCGCCGGTGCAGGTCCCGCACTGGAGCGCAACCCGCTCGCCGAACGCG